>DATAJN010000283.1:0-4560 GCA_036262105.1 Ilumatobacteraceae bacterium | reverse complement strand
GTCGGGTACACGTCGAAGCCCGCCGCGTGCAGGCCGGGGAGCAACCGGTCACGCTTGGCCTGCATGTCGGCGGCAAACTCGGTGAAGAACGAGTCGGGTAACCCGAGACCGACCGCAATGGCCGGCTGGAACGGGGCCCCGCTGACGTAGGTGAGGAACTGCTTGGCGGTTCGTGCTGCGGCGATCAGCGGAGGTGGGCCGCAGATCCAGCCGATCTTCCAGCCTGTCGTGTTGAACGTCTTGCCGCCGCTGGAGATGACCAACGTTCGGTCGCGCATGCCCGGCAGCGTCGCCAATGAGATGTGCTCGGCGTCGTCGAACACAATGTGCTCGTACACCTCGTCGGTGACGACGATCAGGTCGCTTTCGAGGGCGAGGTCGGCGATCAACTGCAACTCGTCGATGCCGAGCACGTGACCGGTGGGGTTGTGCGGCGTGTTGATCAGCATCAACTTCGTCTTCGGGGTGATGGCAGCGCGCAACTCGTCGGGATCGAAGCGATACGACGGCGGGCGCAAGGTGACCGGTTTTGCTACGGCGCCGGCCAGTGAGATGCACGCCTGGTAGCTGTCGTACATCGGTTCGAAGAGGACGACCTCGTCACCGGTATCGAGCAAGCCCATCAACGTGCCGGCGAGCGCTTCGGTTGCCCCGGTGGTGACGAACACCTCGGAGTCGGCGTCGTAGCGCAGGCCGTAGAACCGCTGCTGATGGGCAGCGATCGCCTCGCGCAGCACGGCCATCCCCGGACCCGGTGGGTACTGGTTGACACCTTCGTTGATAGCCGCGATCGCGGCATCGAGCACCTCGCGGGGCCCAGCCGTGTCGGGGAAGCCCTGACCGAGGTTGACGCTGCCCGTTGACATGGCAAGAGCGCTCATCTCGGCGAAGATCGTGGTGCCGAAGCCTTGGAGCTTTGCGGTGAGGTAGGGCAGACGTGCTGATGCCACGTCGCTCAGCGTAGGCCGATCAGGTGACGGTGATCGTGCCGTGCATCGAGGCGTGGATCTCGCAGTGGATCTTGTAGGTGCCCGCCTTGGGAATCGTCAGCTTCTCGGTCCCACCGCCGGTCACGCGTACGCTGAACGTGCCGCCGTCATCGGTGACGGTGTGAGTGACTCCGTCTTTGTTGGCGATCGTGAACTCTGTTCCGGCTTTCACCGATGCCGCAGAGAACGACGAGCTCTGGATCGTCAATGCTGCTGGTGCCCCACTGCCCGAACTGTCCGAACTGCTCTTGCTGTCGCTGCTGCACGCCGCCAAGGAGAATGCCAACAAACATGCGGCGGCGATGGCCAGCCGCCAGCGGGTGGTGTTCATGGTTGCTCCATTCGGGTGTTCCTAGTGTTGAAATTCGATGAGGTGATCGGGCCCGAACGAGTTCGGCAGCAAACCATCGAGCGTAAAGGTCGCTCTCACGCCATCGGGCCCGGCGGCGTAGATCGGTGTGTCGCTCTTGGCGAACTCGCGGATGCGCTGCCTGCAACCGCCGCAACACGTACCGATGGCTTCGCCGTCACAGATGGTGAGCACAGCGACGATCTCCCGCTCGCCTGCTGCGACCATTGCCGAGATGGCCCCGGCCTCGGCGCACGATCCTTGCGGGTACGCAGCGTTCTCGACGTTGCAGCCGGAGAACACCCGACCGCTGGCTGTTCGTATGGCTGCCCCGACGCGAAAGTTCGAGTACGGGGCGTGGGCATTGACCTGTACCGCCCTGGCCGCGGCCAGCAGTTCATCCACATCGGGCGACATCAGCCGCTCACAGTAGGCGCGTCGGCTACTGGATGTGCTGTCACCCGCCACCCATCGCCGATGGCGATGCTCCAGCCGTGGCTCGTCAAGGTCTCGCCGGGAGCGAGCAGATCGTCATACGGCGGCCGGCCGACGAGTGGCGTCTGCGTCCGCGTCGCATCGCTTCCCTCGATGAGGTGCACTGCGATCCCGCTCGCCGGAACGTGGGCGTCGAGCCCTTCGGCCACGAGCAACTCAATGGTGAGGAACCGGTGGTCGTCGAGAGCAATCACGGCC
The DNA here is from genome assembly GCA_036262105.1 of Ilumatobacteraceae bacterium. Lineage (GTDB taxonomy): Bacteria > Actinomycetota > Acidimicrobiia > Acidimicrobiales > Ilumatobacteraceae > JAENVT01. The sequence continues at coordinate 2,529 of DATAJN010000283.1, read as the reverse complement.
AGCCGTGTGCCGGAGGATCCATTCGATGGTGCAAGTGCAACGATGCCACCGTTCGGCGGTACGACTTTCACTGCCGACACCGGCAGCCAGCCCGCCGTCAGGCGGTTGATCGCCAGTGTGTCGGGGGCATCGCGCCGATCGGGATCGACCGCTCGTGGCGCAGCGCTGTTGCTCATCACGTCGAGCGCACTCCGAAGCGGTTCGCTCGACGCCTTGTCGTAGCCGCTGTGCGGCCAGCCGAGCGCGTGGCCGATCTCGTGCTCGATGAGGTCCATCGGTGGCCGGTCCCCCCAATCGGTGCTGAAGTCAGCGCCCCCGACGTACACCGACCGTCTGCTGGTGGAGGCGTTGCACGGGGGCCGCGCACATGCGCCGGGGTTGCCGAAGCCCCCTGGCTCACCGGAGTTGTGCTCGGCGTCGGCGACAACGATCACGCCGTCGGCGTTGCCGCTCGCCGATTGGAGCGCTTCGTCGACACATGCCTGCGGTTCGTCGTCGACAGTGATGGTCACCTCGGCCCCGGCACTGAAGCTTGGCCGATAGGCGCCGTTCGACAACGCCTCGAAGTAGTCGACCACGAACTCGTCGAGCAAGGTCGAGACCCTCTCCGGCGTCAAGGCCAACCGCAACGGCAGACCGGCGTAGACGGGTGACGTCGAGTCGGGGGGCACGTGGCACACGAAGACCTCCCATGGGTCGGGGCCGTTCGTCATCCATTGCGTTTGGCGGCCGTAGTCCACGACGGCTTGAACCGCGGGCGGCACCGTCGGCGGAAGATCGCCGCACGCGACCATCACCAGAACGCCGACCAACCACGTGCGCCGCACGGCGAGAGGCTATGTGCGGATCGTCGGCCATCCGTGGCACGATGTGACGATGCGCGCCCCTTCCGTTCGCAATCGCGTGCTCGGCAATCCCGTGGTGCGCACCGTGCTGTCGGTGTGGGCGTGGTTGGTGCTCGGTGTCGTCATCGTCGTATGGGTGCCGCTGGTAGCCATCGTCTTGCTCGTCACGGCGCCCTTCGACAAGGGCCGGTACGCCGCCGGTTACGTGTTCCGCAAGCTCACCGTGGTTCACCAGATGCTCAACCCGCTCTGGCGCTTTCGCACCTCAGGGGTGAAGATCAGCGACCCCCGCCGGCCGTACATCGTCGTCGCCAATCACCAGAGCTTCGTCGACATTCTGCTGATCTCACACCTCCCGTGGGAGATGAAGTGGTTGTCGAAAGAAGCATTCTTCAAGTACCCGCTCATCGGCTGGTTGATGCGCATGGCCGGCGACATCAAGCTTGTTCGCGGCCAGCGCGAATCGATCGTCGCGGCTATGGACTCATGTCGCGATCGCTTGTCGAAGCGCGTCAGCGTGATGATCTTTCCCGAGGGAACCCGCAGTCGCGATGGCGAACTGCAAGAGTTCAAGACCGGCGCTTTTCGCCTGGCCATCGAGACCGGAACACCCATCCTCCCGCTGGCTCTCGATGGCACCCACTCCGCGTTGCAGAAGGGCGACTGGCGATTCGGGGTGACCGATGCCGAGGTGCGGGTGCTGGAACCCATCGAGACCGTCGGGCTCACCCTCGACGACGTAGAGACCCTACGCGATCGCGTGCACACGGTGATCGCCGGCGAACTGGCGCTGATGAAGGCCGGCTGATGCCGCTCTTGTTCGCCAGCGACGACGATCGCGACCTGGTACGCGCCGAACGAGACGTCGGCGCGGCGTTCAGGGATCTCGACCTCGACTTGCGATCGTTGGCAGCGGTCTCGAACATCTTCCGGGCCGCAACTGCCGTGCGCAACCACATGGAGAACGGTGTCTTGGCGCAACACGAGTTGTCGTGGAGTGCGTTCACGACACTCTTCGTGCTCCGGGTGTGGGGCGACATGGATGCCCGCTCGCTGGCGGCAGAAGCGGGAGTGACGGCGGCGACCCTCACCGGCGTGATGAAGACCTTGGAGGGCCGAGGTCTGCTGCGCCGCAAGGCGGATCGCGCCGATGGCCGGCGAATCCTCGTGTCGTTGACCCCACGTGGTCGCAGCGTCGTCGGCGACGTGATGCCGGCGTTCAACCGTCACGAGTCGCTGGTCACCCAAGCCCTCACCGAATGGGAGCGCGACGACCTGGCGCGATTCCTGCGGACCATCTTGCGAACGATCGAGGCCATCGACCTGTAGACGAGATCACGCGGAGAAGCGGCGGGCTTCATCGACCAGCCAGGCGAACGCGGGGTCGGGCTGCTCGGAGAGCATCTCGGGGTGCCATTGCACGGCGAGCACCTCCGGCCGTCCGTCGAGCTCGAAGCCCTCGACCACGCCGTCGTCGGCTCTTCCGGTGATGACGATGCCCTGCCCCGGGCGGCCCACAGCCTGGTGATGCAGGCTGTTGGTAGCGATGTTGTCGCCGTACAAGGCGGCCAATCGGCTGCCGGCACTGACGTGGACCAGATGGCAGCGATCGCTGCGTGGCGTGGTCCACAGGGCATGCGTGTCGGCCTCGTCGAGATGCTGCACCAGTGTTCCGCCGAGAGCA
>DATAJN010000282.1:0-3611 GCA_036262105.1 Ilumatobacteraceae bacterium | reverse complement strand
GTTGGGAGCGTTACGCATCGGGGTCCGGCCTCGCCCAGATAGCGCGTGAAGCCGCGATCGGCAAACGGCTACGGCGTGTCGTGCAACTCGCCGGTGGCGATCCCGACAACGTCCGCGGCGAGAACGTGCAAGCGGCAGCGCGCGAAGGCGACGCCGACGCGCTCAACGTCATCGACACCTTCGGCCGGTGGGTGGCGCTCGGCCTCGCGAACCTCACCAACCTGCTCGATCCGCAGATGTTCGTGCTCGGCGGTGGCCTGGCCGCCTCGGGCGATTTGTATCTCGGTCCGATCCAGAAGTGGTTCACGGAGCTTCTGTACGCACCCGACCTCCGACCACACCCTCAGCTGGTCTTCGCCTCCCTCGGCGAACGCGCCGGCGCAGTCGGTGCAGCGCTCATGACCGAATTGCGTTGAGACCGAGACGCTGATGATCCTGCGGCCGGTGCGCGAGCAGTGGTGCGGCGTACCACGAGACTCGGAGCCATCAACACATCGGTCAGCGCACCGCGGTCGTTGATCGCGTCGATCAGCATCGTCGCCGCAACCACGCCCATCTCGCGGCGCGGCTGGTGGATCGTTGTGAGCCCGATGTGGTTCAAGGCGGCGAGTGAGGTGTTGTCGAAGCCGACGACCGAGACCTCGTCGGGGATCACGAGACCGCAGCGTTCGATCACGTCGATTGCCCCGACTGCCGACAGGTCGTTGGCTGTGAAGATCGCTGTCGGAATGTCGGCGCCGCGGAACAATCGCTCTGCACCGCGAGCCCCTGCCTCCTCGGTGAAATCACCGGCGACCACCTGGGCCACGTCGGTCAGGCCGAGCAAGCGCATGGTGTGCAGGTAGCCGCTCCGACGTGGCGCCGCGCCGGCACCTTTCCCACCGTCGATGTGGGCGATGCGCCGGTGCCCGAGCTCGTGGAGGTGTTCGACAGCGAGGCGCGCCCCGAACGCGTCGTCGGTGGTGACAGACCCGAGAACGGTCTTGGGCAACGCCCGCCCAACCGATACAACTGAGACTTCTCGGGCCAGTGCGTCGAGCCTGGTTGCCGGCAGTCGACAGCCGGCGACGATGATGCCGTCGACACGCGAGGCGAGGAACGTATCGAGTGCGCGTGACTCGAGCCGAGCGTTGCGTCGACCGCTGGCCAGGATCAGTTGGTACCCGTGTCGTTCGGCGGCGTCGTGGATGCCGTCGGTCACCTCGGCGAACCATGGATTGTGAAGGTCGTTCAGCAACACACCGATCGTGAGCGTTCGTCGCGAAGCTAGGTTCCTCGCCATCAGGTTGGGTCGGTAGCCGAGCTTGGTGGCAGCATCGCTGACCCGCCGGCGCGACTCGACGCTGACGCGCGGTGAATCGCGCATGACCAACGACACCAGCGCCCGCGACACTCCGGCGGCTTGGGCGACATCTTCCAACGTCGGTGCGTTGCTCCGCCGGCCGTTCGACATCGCGGCCAAGCTAGTGCACTTGACACCGTGGCTGAGCCGTCTACAGTTGGAGCGCTCTACCGGAGATGACGAGGGGACAAGATGATCGACCGCATTGCCGCGGCGCCGATTTCGTGGGGGATCTGTGAGGTTCCGGGTTGGGGACTGCAGATGGCGCCGAGCCGTGTACTTGGTGAAATGGCCGCCCTGGAGATCTCGCAAACCGAACTGGGCGCTCTGGGCTGGTTACCCGACGACGTCGACGAGCTGCACGCCTTGCTCGATCAGTTCCACATCGGTGTTCTCGGGGGCTTCGTTCCATTGGTGCTCCACCACGGCCCTTCTCACCCCGGCTCCGTGGAGGCCGCGCACGCCGCGGCGAGCACTTTGGCCGGCGCCGGAGGTCGTTACTTCGTGGCCGCGGTCATCTCCAGCATGGAGTCGTGGGATCGCCCCACGCTGAACTCGGCGGAGTGGTCGGCCTTGTTCGAGGGTCTCGCCGAGACCGAGAAGATCGCCGCCGAGTACGGCCTCACCCAGGTCGTGCATCCCCATGTCAACACACTGATCGAGACGGCGGCAGAGTTCGAACGGTTCCTCGCCAACAGTGCCTCGTTGTTCTGCCTCGACACCGGCCATCTCTTCATCGGCGACGCGGATCCCGTAGCGATTGCCGAGCAGCAAGGTGACCGTGTCGGTCTCGTCCACGTCAAAGATGTCGACCGCTCGGTCGCAGGCCGATTCCGCGCCGGCGAGTTCGATTGGATGGGGGCGATCCAGCACGGCTTGTTCCCGTCGGCCGGTGAAGGCGATGCACCGATCGCTGATACGGTGCGAATTCTGGAGCGGTCCGGCTACGCCGGATGGTACGTATTGGAACAAGATGTCGCCTTGACCGACGGTGAACCACCGCTTGGTGAGGGCCCGGTGCACGGTGTTCGCAAGAGCATCGAGTACCTCAAGTCGCTGGCTGGGTAACTCCAGCCAGTGGAAAACAGCCGGCTTCGTCGGCGCAACATCAACACTCCTAGAGGGGGAAAGAGCACACATGAAGAAGACCCGCTACGTCTTCGCATCTCTAGCAGCGCTCGCCTTGGTGGCGACTGCCTGCGGAAGCGACAAGAAAGGCACTACAGCTTCGGTCGCGCCCGCCGCGTCCTCGGCTGCCGTAACGACACCGGCTCCGGCCGACACGTCCAGCGCCGCCACCGCGGCTCCTGCCGATACCTCGTCCGCCGACACCGTCGATGTCACTTCAGGTGAAGCCGTCACAGTTGCCGTCGTCACCCACGGCGACGGTGGCGTGTTCTGGTCGGTGTTCAAGAAGGGCGCGCTGCAAGCTGGCAAGGACCTGGGTATCACGGTCAACTACCAGGAGTCCAACAACAGCGGAACCAAGCAGTCCGACATGATCAACCAGGCCGTCGCCGACGGAGCCCAGGGTCTGGCCGTGTCGCTGGCCGATCCCGGTGCTGTGAAGGATGCCGTCAAGGCTGCGGCCGATGCCGGTCTTCCGATCGTCACGACCAACTCCGGCTCCGACCTGTACAAGGAGTTCGGCGCCTTCACCCACATCGGCCAGGACGAGTTCACGGCCGGCGCTGGTGCTGGTGAGAAGTTCAACGAAGCCGGCGTCAAGGTGCTGCAGTGCATCAAGCAGGAGCAGACCAACACCGGTCTCGACTCACGTTGCAACGGCGCCAAGAGCACCTTCAAGGGCAAGTTCCTCGACCCGATCACCACCTCGGGTGACGCCTCCGGCAAGCAGCAGGCCGACATCAAGGCCGCTCTTGACGCAGACCCGTCGATCGACGGCGTGTTCGGTACCGGCCCGGTCGTCGGTCACGACGCCTCGGCTGCTGCCAAGGAGCTCGGTCGCACGGTCACCATCGGTGCGGTCGACCTTTCGTCCGACATTCTCGACGACATCGCCGCCGGCGACGTGCTGTTCACCATTGACCAGCAGCAGTACCTGCAGGGTTATGTCTCGGTGTTGGCTCTGTACCTCAACATCACCAACAAGAACACGCTTGGTGGTGGCCTCCCGATCAACACCGGCCCCGGATTCGTCGACAAGTCGAACGCCGCCGCCGTGAAGGATCTCGTGGCCAAGGGCACACGCTGAGCTAGAAGCACTACCCAGTGGCGGGCGCCTTCGGGCGCCCGCCACTCCCACGCC
>DATAJN010000281.1:0-2213 GCA_036262105.1 Ilumatobacteraceae bacterium | reverse complement strand
GTGTGAGGGTGCTGCCGTCGAGGGTGCCGGCCGAGCACTGCCAGGCCGACGCGGTGTAACCCGCCGGACCGGATTCGCCGAGCACATACGAGTCGGTCACTGGAAGGTCGACGGTGATACCGACCGGAGAGTCGGCTGCAGGGTCGGGACCGCTGATCACGGCGACGCCGCCGACCGACGAGGTCGCCGTCAGCGTGAAGTCGGCAACCGTCGCGGTTCCACCGTTGTCGTTGACCACGACGTTGTTCAGAGTCAACGTGGCCGTCGTCGCGCAGTCGCCACCTTGACCAGGACCGCGGCCGTGACCGTGGCGACGATGGTGGTGACCGTCATCGTGCCCGCCGTCCCCCTTGGATCCGTCGTCGGCGACGGTCGCGGTGTCGGTGCTGTCGTCGTCTTGCTGGTCGTAGCCGTCCTGGCTGACGGCGTCACCGCTGTCGCCAGCATGGTCGATCGTGCATTTCGATGGATCGTTGCCGTCACCACCGCTGCCCGAATGCGATCCGGATCCGGCACTCGCGCTCATCAGACCGGGCGCAACCACCACCAACCCGGCCGTGAACAACAAGAAGGAAGCAACCAACGCCACGTTGCGAACGCGACCCCCTGAGCGCGACGTCCCCGAACGGCCGTCACCCATGACGTGCCTCATGTTCTTCCCTTCCACATTACGATTCCGAAACATTCGGACCCGTCCCCTTCGTAGTCCCCTTGACACTAGCTGACCAGCACGTTCGGAGACGATGAGCCATTCGAATCACTCACAGTGAGCAACACAACTGACACACGATGTGGTTTGCATTCTACGGCGCGGTTTCGGCTACGTCTACTGGTCGGCACGCCACCACAGCGCGTCGAATCGACCGAGTCCATGTGGGTCGAGCAACGCTTCACTCTCGCTCTTGCGGCTACGCATCAACAAGGCCTGCACATCGGGTCGGGCAGCCGCCGCAGCCCACCCACGCAGGCCTTCCTCGACGAGGTCGTCGATGCCCCACCGGTGCAGGAACTCGGCCTGCGACTCGATCGTGGTCGGCGGCGGCAACTGATCGACACACACCTGCGCAGTGATGTCTTGGTCCCCTGGACCGATGAGGTAGTGCTCACCTCGACCATGCGCCCGAAAGGTGCGCAGCCACTCGCGCCATGGCCGACCGATCAACTCGACCGTCTTCGCCGTGCAGTAGTCGAAGGCCATGACGCTGCCGGCTCGCAACTGGGCGCGAACACCCGACACCCACGCCGCGGCCTGGTCGTGGATGGGCACCCGGGCGCCGCTCCCCATGGCGCCCGGCAACCAATCCCAAGCCGGGTCGCCGGCGACGAGAACTTCATCAAACCCTGTCGCGTCCCGAGCTGCGACCGCCACCTCGCGCCAACCGCCATCGAACACGGCAAGCCTGAATGGGAGGTTGTCGAGCAACTCGTTGGCAATGACAACTCCGCACAGCGAGCCGGGTGGCAGGTTGGGAAGCGAATCGACGCCGTTGGGGTGGTCACGACGCTGGCGTTCCGACACCTCCACGGCGCTGTACCGATCGCGCCACAGCGGAGCCGCGGTCAGCACGCTGCGTGCCAGTGTTCCCGGACCGGCCCCGCATTCGACGATCCTGAAATCGTCAGGCTCACCGAGCCGCTGGAACTCCGACTCGATCCAGCGGGACAGCACCGCGCCGAACAACGGACCGACCTCTGGCGATGTGATGAAGTCGCCGCGCCGTCCGGCGCGACCGCCGGTTGCGTAGAAGCCACGCTCGCCATACAAGGCGATGCGCATGAACTCGTCGAAGCGAATCGCTCCGTCCGCGGCAACGATCGCCGCCCGAACGTCGTCAGAGGCCGAAGGCACCGGCAAGCTCGGTGATGCCGCCGTAGCCGAAGACGCCGGGCAACACGCCGAACACGAGTGTGGCGACACCGGTGATGGCCAGTGCGGCCTTCAGCGAACCCGGGACCCGCACGGGTGCCACATCACCATCCGGCGCCGGCTTCATCCACATCTCGCGCATGATCGTGACGTAGTACGCAGTGGCGATCACGGCGTTGACGGCACCGATCACCGCGATGCTGTAGCCCCAGCCGCTGCGAGCCGAGAGCACGGCATTGAACACCCCGAACTTGGCGTACCAGCCACCGAGCGGCGGAATGCCGGCGAGCGAGGCGAGGAAGATCGTCATCAACACCGCGAGACCGGGCGCGTAGCCGAACAAGCC
>DATAJN010000280.1:0-3023 GCA_036262105.1 Ilumatobacteraceae bacterium | reverse complement strand
TCGATCTGGAACACCTTCGGCCCGTTGTCGCGCATCACCTTGCCGAGTCGCCACACGCTCTGGTGCAGCGCGCTCTTGTGGCGGTCCATCAAGCTGCGCGTGTTCTCCAGCGTCTCCGGGTTGTGGTGGAAGCTGAGGCTCCGGTAGCTGGCCAAACCGGTCGTGATGCTCTTCCACCCACCATCCATCGCCACTGAGTTGATGTTGACGTACACGATGAGATCACTGTCGGCGGCCCGCTTGCTGATCTCCAGCACTTCACCTTCGGGAGTGGTGCCGATGACCGCAAGATTGTCGAGGTCTTCGGCATCGTGTTGATAGAGGGTTCCTCGAGGCTGGAACGCGTCGTAGATCCGGTCGCCGAGCGCGTGGCGCAGTTCATACTCATGCATCCGACGGTGCAGGCCAAGTGCGGCGATGATGTGCACGTCGTCGACGCCGGCCGCCGCAGCGAGATCGAGCACCGCTTCGATCACCCGCTGGCGCGTGTCGGGAGTACGCATCTTCGGCAACGGCAGGCTGACATCGTCGAAGGCGATCGTCAGCTTCATCCCCGCGAACAACTGCGCCGGCAGCGGATCCTGATCGTGTGGGTTGAGCAGCGCGTGGCGGATGGCCCCGTCGATGTCGTCGATCGGGTCGAGCGGCTCGGGCGGATAGATCACCCGGCTGCGCCCAGCGGGAAGCTTCTCGAGGCTGAAGTTCTCGCCTCGCCAGAACATGATCGGGGGAGTCGAGCGATCCACTTCGAGGACGAATCCTGGGCGAGGCATGGGTTCAGCTTTCTCTCATGTCGAAGGCGATCTTCACCGCGCCGCGGCGGCCGGCCGAGGCTGCGTGGGCGATCGCGTCCTTGTAGTCGTCGAGCGGATAGGTGGCCGACACGAGCCGGCCGAGATCGAAACGGCGGACCACGTCGATCGCGGACACGAAGTCGTCGTGGGTGTAGGCGTAGCAGCCTCTGATGGCCACCTCGCGATGCCAGAGTGACGTCAGTTCCAACGAGACGTTGCTGGGCATGCCGACGAGTTGCACCTCGCCGCCGGGTGCCACGACCTGCAGAGCCTGTTGCAGTGAGCTCGACGAGCCGACGCAGTCGACCACGTGGCGGAACCCGCAGCTCAGCTGGTCGCCGATGACCATCGACTTCGAGATCGAACGGACCCTGCGTGGCATCTCGTCGGGGGTGCAGACGATGTCGGCACCGAGCTCTTTCGCCAACCGCCGCTGCTCGACGTATCGGGCGGCGACGATCAACGGCCCAGCGCGGTCGTGGTCGCGAGTTGCGGTGATGGCTGCCAACGTCAGCAGGCCGACCGTTCCGGCGCCGATGATCACCGTCTCGTGTCCTTCGTAGCGAGTGGCCGCATGAACGGCGCACGCGGTCGGTTCGATCATCACTGCGGCTTCATCGCTCAGATCGTCGGGCACGTCGACCAGCTGGCTGGGATGGGCGATCATGCCGTTGCTCCAGCCTCCACCGGTGTCTGTGCAGAAGCCGCTCTGCAGGCCAGACTCGATGTGTCCGAAGGCGACGCGCTCGCACAGGTTGATGCGCCCCGCTGCGCACATGTCGCACACTGGTTCGATGCCGCGGATGGCGCAGTGCAAGACCGGGATCAACACGACCCGTCGACCGTCTTCGGTCGTCCCCACGACTTCGTGGCCCGGTGTGAACGGGTAGCTGACCAGCGGATCGAAGTAGGCCGACGCCGTTCCGTCGATCATCGCCAGATCCGACCCGCAGATGCCTGACAACAGGGGCTGCAGCCGCACCCATTCGGAACCCGGCACTGGCAACCGCTCGTTTGCTTCGAGTTTGAGTGGACCGACTGCCGCGCCGCGTCCCGGCGCCAGCGCACCAGCCAACCGAGCGGCGGCGAACTTCACGGGTTTGCGTTCGAACACCAGCCGGCTCATGCGAACTTCCGACCGCGCTCGCGCTCGCTGAGCAGTGGCCCAATGGGCAGCAACGGCCGCGGTCCGCCGGCAGCCTTCGACCAGTGCTCGACCAGCCAGCCGCGCTTGCGGGCGATCGCCGCCAGGCGGGTCTCGGGGTTGACCGCGACCGGAAAGCCCACGGCTTCGAGCATCGGTAGGTCGCTGGTCGAATCGGCGTACGCCACCGAATCCTCGAGTCGGAGGTTCTCGGCAGCGCAGTAGTCGGCCAGGATCTGGGCACGGGTCTCGCCGGTAGGGGGCACCTTTGAGAGGTGACCGCTGTAGGTGCCGTCGGCCTTGATGGTCATCTCGGCGGCGATGATCTCGTCGAACAAGGGATGCAGTCCGCGCACGGCAAACTCGAGCGCGCCGGTGATGAGGATCGTGCGATGGCCGAGCGCTTTGTGCTCACGCACCCGGCGGATCCCGCGCGGGAAGCTCTTGGTGAGGATCAGGTTGGTCAGCAGTTCATTGCCGTCTTCGTCGATCTGGCTGACAGGTGCGTCTTCGTAGCGACGGTAGAAGAATCGCAGGAAGTCGCCGCGGTCCCGGCGGTCCATCGCGCTCAGGCTCGGGGCCTCGGCCAGGGTGCGCAACACGTAACGGATCCGCTCCGGGGCGTTGAGCCGTCGCGTGGCCAGCCAGGTGTAACTCTCCACCACGTTGCTGGCGATCAGGGTGTTCTCCAGATCGAACGCGGCAACATGGCGATCGGGGGACAGCACGCTGCGGCGGAGACGGTCTGTGCGATCGTTGCGGCTCTTGCCTGGCTTCGTCTTGGCGCGGGAATGGTGGACGATCGATGGCAGGTGGATCGTGCTGACGTACGTCGGCCAATCGACACTTCGCGGGTCGATGTTGAACTCTGCCTGATCGGCGGTGTCGAGAGCGGCATGAATGCCCATCAGCTGGTCGACTTGATAGATCGCCTCGCACTCGGTGTAGAGGCCATAGAGCTGCACGTACTGAAACGCTCGATCGATCTCGATCTTGGTTTCGTCGAGCTTGGCCGCCCAGGTGGCCTGTTTGCCGCGCAGGGGAAGCGACTGCAGCACACGTTCGGTCTTCTCGGCCATCATCTT
>DATAJN010000279.1:0-1909 GCA_036262105.1 Ilumatobacteraceae bacterium | reverse complement strand
GGCGATCAGGTCGAGGAGACGTGCTGGCTGCCCGGTCTGGCCTCTGATGGTGAGTGCTCGGCCTTCCCGTTCGACGACGAGTCGGGACGCGACAACGGAGCCGTAGCCGCTGCAGTCCATGAAGGTCACTGCGGCGAGATCGATCACCATTGCCGGGTGGTTGCCTGCTGTGGATGCCACGAAGAGCTGGTTGCGGCTCGCCAGGTCAAGCTCGCCTGTGGCCTGAACGACACGACTGTCGCCCTCGGGGTACACGTGGAGGATCATGCCCCCGTTGGGCAAGCGTGCAGAAACCTCGGCTACGGGATTCGTTCGAGTGGTAACGCTCACGTGTGCTCCTTCAACGAAGGCGCAACCAGAGGTCCAGAGCGACGCGGGATCGGATGTCAGTCCATCCGACATCGACACCTTACCTCCAATCGGGTCCGGTCGGTACCGAGGTCGAGGTGCACGTCGTTCGGCGTCGCACGAAAGGCACCATCACCCGCGGAGCCGTGACGCGTTCACACCGGTCGCTCGTCACTTGGACGAGGGTTCGATCTCGGGTCGTGCGAGATCGAAGAGGTGGCTGGCATCGGGATACGAACCATCGACGATTCCACTCGCCAGATACTGCGCGGCGAGCGCGCTGTAGGTGATGCCGTTCCCGCCGAATCCCAGAGCGAAGTGACACCGGGGTGCGCCAGTGTGACTGCCGATGTAGGCGAGCCCGTCGGGTGTCTCCGCGAACGTGCCACACCAGCTGAACGCCACCTCGACCGGCCCGATCGCCGGGAAGCGCTTCGGGACGACCGCGGCGAGCGCTCGCGTCTTGGCCGGCATCGCCCGTCGACGTCGGAGCGGATCGCGGTAGGCCTCGTCCTTGCCACCGATGAGCAGGCGCTCGTCGTCGGTGAATCGGCCGTAGAGGTAGGGATCGTCGAAGTCCCAGAACAGCAGCCCGTCGGGATAGCGGCGATCGTTACCGGGGAGTGGTTCACTCACGAGCGCGAACGAGCTGTGCAGACGCACCGGAAGATCAGGCAGCAGACGAGCGACCTCGTACCCGGTGGCGATGACTGCGTGCTTGGCCGTCACGGTGGCACCCCGATTGGTGGTGACCTGGACGCGTCGCGGCGACAGCCGGTAGTCGACGACCTCGGTCCGGTCGTACATCTCACCACCGCGCCGGACGACGGTGGTGAGCGCACGGTGGCAGAGCCGGTAGGGGTCCACGGACCCACCCGCGGCCGACTCGATCGCCCCGAGACCAACGAGCCCCCAACGCTCGACCAGCTCAGCATCATCGAGCCAACGCACGTCGAACCCGGCCGCGTCGCGCGCCTCGAGTTCGCGGCGCAGCGTTGCCAGGTCCCGTCGCTTGATGGCCATGAACACACTGGGCGAGCGGCGGAATCCGCAGTTGTCGCCGACTGCCTGGGTCGCCCGCTCCACGAGGTCGATGCCGCGCGCGCATTCCCGGTAGGCGGTCGTGGCTGCGTCCCAGCCGATCGCATCCACGAGATCGACAAGGAGCTCATCGATCTCGTATTGGAGCATCGCGGTGCTCGCCGACGTGCTCCCGCCGCCGACGTCGCGCCGGTCGAGCACGACCACGTGCTGACCGCGCCGAGTGAGCTCGAGCGCGACCAGGCTGCCGGTGATGCCACCCCCGACGACCACGACGTCGCAGCGGACATCGCCAAGCAGTGGAGGATGCACCGACAGCAGGCCGTCGCGGCGCGGCCAGAAGGGGTCACCATCATGTAGGTTCACGGCCAGGCCTCGATCCGTCGGAATGAGCTATGGCATCCGCGCCGACGCACGAGCCCGCCGACCGCGATCTGGGTGCGCCGATCAGCGCGAGCCGGACGCAGCTTTTGCCGTCTTCGACGCAGTGCGCTTGGCCGTTGCAGCCGTCCTCTTCTTT
>DATAJN010000278.1:0-1682 GCA_036262105.1 Ilumatobacteraceae bacterium | reverse complement strand
GCACATGGCACCGAGCTCGGTCGCCGATCGTGTTCGCCGTTTGGAGGCTGCTGGCGCGATCCGTGGCTACCGCGCCAACATCGATCCGGCTTCGCTCGGGCGCAACGTGCGGGCGGTCATCGATGTCAGCCTGCCTGCGGGCGGCGACCCCGCGGTGTTCGAAGCGCGGCTCTCCGAACGCGAAGAGGTCGAACTGGCGCTCTACGTCACAGGTCCGGCCGACTACACGGTGATCGTCGACTGCGTCGGCGCGGAGGGTCTCGATGCGTTCATCCGCTGGCTGAAAGCGGAGGCTGGTGTCGCTCGAACGGAGAGCAAGTTCGTGTTGCGTCCTGTTATCGGATAGGTCAAGATCGGCACCCGTTCGCACCGACGCGAGCCAGAGGGGAAACGAATGAAGGCGTTCCGCAACTTCGTCAATGGCCAACACGTCGACGCGGCCGATGGTCGCACCACGGCTGTGGTGAACCCGGCCACCGGCGAGCAATACGCAACAGCACCGCTGTCGGGCGAGGCCGACATCGACGACGCCATGAAGGCGGCATCCGCCGCGCATGAGTCATGGCGCGACACCACCCCCAGCGAGCGATCGCTGGCGCTGTTCCGCCTTGCCGATGCCGTCGAAAGCCGTGCCGAGGAGTTGATCGCACTCGAGGTCGAGAACTGTGGCAAGCCCATTCACCTGACGCGAAGTGAAGAGATCCCGCCGATGGTCGACCAGATCCGGTTCTTCGCCACAGCGGCGCGTCATCTCGAAGGCAAGAGCGCCGGCGAGTACATGCGCAACATGACCTCGTTCATCCGGCGTGAATCGATCGGCGTGTGCGCCCAGGTCGCGCCTTGGAACTACCCGATGATGATGGCGGTTTGGAAGTTCGCGCCCGCGCTCGCCGCCGGCAACACGGTGGTGCTCAAGCCCAGCGACACGACGCCGGCCAGCACGACACTTCTCGCCGAGATCGCCGCCGAGTTCTTCCCGGCAGGCGTGTTCAACGTGGTGTGCGGCGACCGCGACACGGGCCGGGCGATGGTGCTGCACGACATCCCTGCGATGGTCAGCGTCACCGGTTCGGTACGCGCCGGGCAGGAGGTTGCGGCCGCAGCCGCGCAGAGTCTGAAGCGATGCCATCTGGAACTCGGTGGTAAGGCACCGGTCGTGGTGTTCGACGACGCCGATGTTGCTGCCGCCGCGGAGGGAATCGCGATCGCCGGCTACTTCAATGCCGGCCAGGACTGCACCGCGGCGACGCGCGTGATCGCCGGGCCCGGCGTGTACAGCGACTTCGTTGCCGCGCTTGCCGAGCAGGCGACGGGAACGCAGACCGGCATGCCCGACAACGAGGACGTGCTGTTCGGCCCGGTCAACAATCCAAATCAGTTGGCACACGTCGGCGGAATGGTCGACCGTGCACCCGACCACGCCAACGTGGCTGCCGGCGGCCATGCAGTGGCCGGCAAAGGGTTCTTCTACGAGCCGACTGTCATCAGTGGTCTACATCAGGACGACGAGATGATCCAGCGCGAGATCTTCGGCCCGGTCATCACGGTGCAGAAGTTCAGTGACGAAGACGAAGCCGTCGGTTGGGCCAATGGCGTCGAGTACGGGCTGGCATCGAGCGTGTGGACGAAGGACTTCGGCCGGGCCATGCGCATGGCCAAGCGACTCGACTTCGGGTGCGTGT
>DATAJN010000277.1:0-7515 GCA_036262105.1 Ilumatobacteraceae bacterium | reverse complement strand
TCACGGGTTTCGTCGGCCAGAACAAGCAAGGCCAGAAGCCCACGCCGTTGTCGCGCCGCGAAGTACAAACGTTCCTCGCCGCCAAGGGTGACGGAACCGGCGGGATGCCGAGCCGCAAGAAGCCGAAGCTCGACTACGAGGTCGGCGAGAGCGTGCGGGTGAAGGAAGGCCCGTTCGCCGATTTCGCCGGCACGATCGCCGAGATCAACGCCGATCACATGAAGCTCAAGGTGCTGGTCAACATCTTCGGTCGGGAGACCTTGGTGGAGATGGACTTCAGCCAGGTCTCCAAGCTGTAACCGCAGCAGTCGTTCGAACCACATCCAAGAATTTGGGCCCAAGAATTAGGCCCAAGAAATTAGGCAGGAATCAGTCATGGCAAAGAAGAAGGTCAGTGCGATCGTCAAGATCCAGATCCCCGCGGGCAAGGCAACGCCGGCCCCGCCGGTGGGCACGGCGCTGGGGCCCCACGGTGTGGGCATCATGGACTTCGTCAAGCAGTACAACGCGGCCACCGAGTCGCAGGTCGGCACCATCATCCCGGTCGAGATCACGATCTTCGAAGATCGCACCTTCACCTTCATCCTGAAGACCCCGCCCGCGCCGGTTCTGCTGCGCCAGAAGGCAGGGCTTGCCAAGGGATCGACGGAGCCGGGCAAGACCATCGTCGGCACCGTCACCGAGGCCGACATCGAAGAAGTCGCCAAGATCAAGATGCCCGACCTCAACGCCTACGACCTGGAAGCTGCCAAGCAACAGATCCGTGGAACCGCCCGTTCGATGGGCCTCAAGGTCTCATAACACACCAACCGCTCGACCGGGACGACCTCGCCCGGCGGCGCTAGCAACGAGGGAGACAGACAATGTCAGGCAAGAAGTTCGCAGATTCGGTCAAGGCGTTCGATCGCGACCAGCTGTTCACACCCGGTGAGGCGGTGACGCTCGCCAAGAACTTGGCCAAGGCTGGTTTCGACGAGGGCGTCGATGTAGCCATCCGACTCGGCGTCGATCCACGCAAGGCCGATCAGATGGTCCGCGGCACCGTTGCCCTGCCGGAAGGCACGGGCAAGAACATTCGCGTCGCCGTGTTCGCCACCGGTGAGGCCGCCCAGGAAGCCCGCGATGCAGGCGCCGACATCGTCGGTGCCGACGATCTGGCGGAAGAGATCCAGAAGGGCAACATGAACTTCGACCTGGCGATCGCCACGCCCGACATGATGCCTCTTGTCGGTCGCCTCGGCCGAGTGCTCGGGCCGCGCGGCCTGATGCCGAATCCGAAGACCGGCACCGTCACGAACGACGTGGCCCGCGCCGTCGCCGAGTTCAAGGGTGGCAAGGTCGAGTACCGCACCGATCGCTACGGCAACGTGCACGTCACGATCGGCAAGGCCAGCTTCGAACCGGCGGCGCTCGAGACCAACTTCCGGGCTGTGCTCGACGAGTTGCAGCGTGCCAAGCCTGCCGCCGCCAAGGGCCGCTACTTGAAAAAGATCTCGGTGTCGTCGACCATGGGCCCCGGCATCAAGGTCGACACCAACCGCCTCCGCCCCGAAGTCGGGCACCCTGACTACAAGGCGTAACGCACTGGCGAAACCACCGGTAGTGTTTCCACACAACCAAAGCAATCGCTCGCCGTAGACCGCTGGCTCGAAAGAAGAATGGGTTCGTCCCACCAGCCGAGGTGAACTCGTGATCGGATCGTCTGGCATCTCGCCGTTCGCTCCTCGCGGTGTTCGCTGCAAAGCGAGCACCCGAGTAGAAGCGAGAGGAGGTGTACATGACAACTGAGAACCCCCGTGCCGAGAAGGTCGCCGTCGTCGAAGAGGTCACCGCCAGGCTGAACGCTGCTCAAGCGGCGATCATCACCGAATACCGCGGCATGAGCGTCGGCCAACTGGCCACACTGCGACGGCAACTGCGCAAGAGCGGTGGCGAGTACAAGGTGTACAAGAACACGCTGGCTCGCTTCGGTGCCGAGAAGGCGGGTCTCGACGGTCTCGCCGAGTTGCTCACCGGACCAAGTGCGATCACGTTCGTCAGTGGCGATGCCGCCGGCGTGGCGAAGGCGTTGAAGGACGCAGCCAAGGTCAATCCGTTCCTGATCATCAAGGGCGGCGCGATTGCCGGCAAGACGATGTCGGCGACCGATATCGAAGCCCTCGCCGATCTGCCGAGCCGCGAGGTGCTGCTGTCGATGCTGGCTGGAGCCTTTCAGGCCCCGCTGGTCAAGACCGCTGGTCTGCTGCAGGCGCTGCCACGCAGCTTTGCCTACGGCCTCAAGGCACTCATCGAACAACGAGAAGCGGCCTGAAGCGCCGATTTCGCAACAACCACGATTCAGACATTTCGTACCAACAATTTCGCAAGGAGAACAACAACCATGGCAATCACCAAAGACGACGTCCTCGACGCAATTTCCGGGATGACAGTCATCGAGCTCAAGGAACTGCTCGACGCCTTCGAAGAGAAGTTCGGCGTCACCGCCGCTGCTCCAGTAGCCGTCGCGGCCGCGGGTGGCACCGCTAACGCTGCCCCCGTCGAGGAGGAGAAGGACGAGTTCGACGTCATCCTCACCGGGGCCGGCGCCCAGAAGATCCAGGTCATCAAGGTCGTGCGCGAGCTGACCAGCCTGGGCCTGAAAGAGGCGAAGGATCTCGTCGACGGCGCCCCCAAGCCCGTCCTCGAGAAGGCCACGAAGGAGGCCGCCGAAGCCGCCAAGACCAAGCTGGTCGAGGCCGGCGCGTCGGTCGAAGTCAAGTAGTTCCCGCAACACCAGTCGAACGGCCCGGGTGCACCCCGGGCCGTTCCGCGTCCCGCGGTAGCCGAGTGGAGTGTTTGGCGCCCACCCGGGGTGGTGCAAGACACTCCACTACCATCTTGCGCCGTGACGCCGCGATGCGTGGACCCCGCGGCCGAATGGTCAACGCTCGACGCGATGGATGGCATCATGCAAGACGCCTATGGCGTGCTGTCGTTCCGGACCAGCATCGACCGCTTCGCTGCGGTTCAACCCGATGGGCTGGCCGTCATCGAGCAGGCAGGCACCGTCGTCGGTGCGGGTTGTTGTGTGGCCTATCCTGATGGCGGCTTCGGCTGGATCGGTCTGGTCGCGACGGCTCCTCGCTTCGAGCGGCAGGGGATTGCAACGGCGATCACCGAGTACCTGAGCGGCGTGTTGGATGGTTACGGATGTGCTGCCGTGCTCGATGCCTCGGCAGCGGGAGGGCCGGTCTACGAACGCATGGGCTTTGTCGACCACGGACTCACCCGGGTGATGGGATACGTGGGGGGCGACCCGCCAGCGGCCAACGTGGATGACTGCGAGCCCCTGACCGCCGCAGATCTCGACGAGGTCGTTCGCTTCGACGTCCCCCGATTCGGGGCGACCCGTCGCGAGCTACTTGCCAAGGCAATCGATCAGCATCCCGGTCGGGCATTGGTTCTACGGCGCCGGGGGAAGGTCGCCGGATATCTCGTTGCCCAGGAATCCACGCTGGGTCCCGTTGTCGCCGACACCTCGGAGTCGCTGACGAGTTTGATCATCGCGGCACTTCGATTGGAATGGGCATCGCCGCCGCGGATCAGCGTCCCGCCCGAGAGCGGCCACGTCGCCACCCTCCAGCGACTCGGCTTCGAGACACGCCGCGAATTGCGACACATGCGGCGCGGCATCGACGTCCTTCCCGGTCGACGCGAAAGCGTCGCTGCCCAAGTCAGCCTCGGTGAAGGCTGATCTCAGACGTCGAAACGCTGCAGGATCTCACACGACTTGGCGACCTTTGCGTACCACAACGCACTTTGCTTGGGCGTTCGACGCTGGGTGGTCAGGTCGACCTCGACCAGACCGAACTTCGGGCCGTACCCATGGGCCCATTCGAAGTTGTCGAGCAGCGACCACGCGAAGTACCCCTCGACGGGGACCCCATCCTCCATCGCTTGGTGGACTTGAGCAAGGTGGGCGGCGAAGTACTCGAGTCGGTCGTTGTCGATGATGCGACCGTCGACACGGTCCGTGTCGGGCATCGCTGCGCCGTTCTCGGTGATGAGGTACCGGGGGAATCGGTGCCTGTCGTGGATGCCGCGCAACAGGTCTCCGAACGCGCTGGGATGGATCTCCCAGCCCATCGCCGTTTCGTCACCACGGCCCGGCTGCTCTCCCTCCAGTGCGCCGACCATCTTGCGGGTGTAGAAGTTGACGCCGAGCGTGTCGATCGGTCGGGCAATCAGATCCATGTCGCCGGCCTGCACCTCGGATTGATCCCAACCCAAGCGGTCGACGGTGTACTGCGGATAGCCACGCCCACCTACGGGCTCGACGTACCAGCGGTTCTCGATGTCGTCGACGATCCGCTGGCGTTCGACTGCAGCGGGTGACGAGCCAATGGGCGTGACCGGCGTGAAGTTCAACACGATGCCGACGTTGGCGTCGCGTACCACCGCTCGAATCCGCTCCATCGCCAGACCATGGCCGAGGAGGACGTGGTGGCTGGTGGCCAGCGCATCGCCAAGCGAGCTGCGCCCCGGGGCGTGCTCGCCGGTGAGATATCCATGGTTGGCGATGACGAACGGCTCGTTCATCGTCATCCAGTTGCCGACGCGGTCGCCCAAGCGGGCCGCCACCACCTCGGCGTACTCGGCGAAGGCCTCGGCCGTCGCCCTCACCGGCCAGCCGCCGGCGTCCTCGAGGGTTTGCGGCAGGTCCCAGTGGTACAGCGTCGGCAGCGGTCGCAACCCGTGGGCCAGCAGTTGGTCGACCAGCCGCTCGTAGAAGTCGAGCCCGCGCTCGTTGAGCTTGCCACGGCCTTCTGGGAAGATGCGCGGCCAGGCGATGGAGAAACGATAAGCGTTGAAATTGAGGCGTTGCATCATGGCGATGTCTTCGCCGAAGCGGTGGTAGTGGTCGCAGGCCACGGCGCCGCTGGAGCCGTCGTTGATCACGCCTGGCCGAGAACAGAACCGGTCCCAGATGCTCTCGCCGCGCCCGTCGTCGGTCGCTGCGCCCTCGATCTGGTACGCCGAAGTGGCCGAGCCCCACAGGAAGTCGCTCGGGAACCGTCGACCGGCTTCCAAGGTCGAAGCTGGTTCTTCATGTGCAGTCACAACGGTCGCCATCCAACCCTCCAGGGAGCCGAGGCCGTCGTTGCGCAACTCGAGCGACACTTCCCGGCGCTCGCGGCATTGACAGCCATTCGCCACATTCGTAGCATGGAAGCGCTTCCACGGCAACAGTCAATCGGCGGGGAGGGTTTGGGTGACGCAGCAAGTCACGCTCGAAGACGTCGCCAGGCTGAGCGGCGTCTCGTTGGCCACGGCCTCCCGAGCGCTGAACGGCCGGCCCGGTGTGCGCGACGATGTGCGCCTCCGAGTGTCCGAGGCATCGGGTCGGTTGGGGTTTCGTCCCAACCGCGCCGCGCGCAACCTGGCGAGTGGCCGCTCGCAGGTGATCGGGTTGGTGATTCCCTCAGCGGAGCTCCGTGTCGACCCGTACGGAGCCTCGATCACTCACGCCGTGGGTCGAGCCGCGACAGGGCGCGATCACGGGCTGATGTTGCACCTCGCGGCAGAGGAGCCGGGTGACACGGTCCACCACATCCTGCGCGACGGCCTGATCGACGGGTTGTTGATCAGCACGGTCGCGATCGGGCACCCGTGGGTCGAAGAGCTCGTCGATGCCCGATTGCCGACCGTACTGATCGGAACCCATCCGACGCGCCACGACGTCACCGGCGTCGACGTCGAGAACGTCGAGTCGGCAGCCACCGCGGTGACCCACTTGTTCGAGCAGGGCTGCGTTCGGGTGGCGACGATCACCGGTCGGATCGAGCGCGCCGACGCGCGGCTGCGCGTCGAGGGCTATCGCCTCGCTCATCGGCGAGCCGGGCGTGTGGTCGACGAGTCGCTCATCGTCCCGGGAGACTTCGGCCGCCGATCCGGGAGCGTTGCGGCCCACCGGCTGATTGCCTCTGGCGTCGATGGCGTGTTCGCGGCCAACGACGAGATGGCCCAAGGGGCGCTGTGGACCTTTACCCGCGCCGGTGTGAGGGTTCCCGACGACATTGCGGTCATCGGCTTCGACGGCACGGCCTTGGAAGAGTTCATGGACCCGACGCTCAGCACGATGTCGCAACCGTTCGACGACATCGCCGCCGCTGCGGTCGACGAGCTGCTGGCGCGCATCAGCGGCCGCGCCCCTCGGCCGGCACCGATCCAGCTCAGCCCCGAGCTGCTGATCGGCGAATCGTCGCGTCGCTCCTCGCTCCGGTAATGCCAGTTGACCTGGGCTTTCACGCCAGATCCTTGACAGGCATCGGTTTCCGGCTTACCGTTCGCCCTCACGAATGACCCGTCTGGCCGAAATGCCAGCTGCGGTTGACGTTGCCGTGCTCCGCGGGTAGCATCGAACGTTGCCGTGCGTCTTGTCTCCTGCTATCGCTATGCCCAGCCGACCCTGCGCGCCCCGAACCTGTTGATCGCCGTCTCACCGTCTGCTGCCAAGGAGTAATTGTGGCTTCTCGATCCACGTCCCGCGAGCGTTACTCGTTTGCCAACCTTTCCGAGCCACTGGAACTGCCTGATCTGATCGCCGTCCAGCGCGAGAGCTTCGAATGGTTCTTGAACGAAGGTCTCGCCGAGACGTTCCGCGACATCTCGCCGATCAAGGACTTCAGCGAAGCATTGCAGCTCGAGCTGGAGTTCGAACCCGACGACGAAGACCTGCGGCCGCCGCCGAAGTTCTCCGTCGAGGAGTGCAAAGAGAAAGACATGACCTACAGCGCGCCCATCTTCGTGCGCGCCCGCTTCATGAACCGCAACACCGGTGAGATCAAAGAGCAGACCGTGTTCATGGGCGACTTCCCGATGATGACCGACAAGGGCACGTTCATCATCAACGGCACCGAGCGCGTCGTCGTGTCGCAGCTGGTCCGCAGCCCCGGCGTCATCTTCGAGCCGGGTGAGCGGTTCCGCCTCCGCAACCTCAGCAAGCACCAGCTCGTCAAGGGAACGGTGCACCCGTACCGCGGCGAGTGGCTGGAGTTCGACGTCGAGCACAAGCCTGGCAAGGACGTCACCGCCGGCACACGCGTCGCTCGCAAGCGGCGCATGGGCATCTTCACGCTTCTCCGGGCATGTGGATACGACGAAGAGCACGCCCCCGGTTTCCTCGAGCGCTTCGTTGCTCAGTTCGACTTCCTCGAAGGCCAGTGGGAGAAGGAGAAGCACATCGCCCCGACGCAGAACGAGGCGTTGGTCGAGATCTACAAGCGGGCCCGCCCGGGCGAGCCGCCGACCGTCGAGTCGGCGCGTGCCTACTTCCGCAATGCGTTCTTCGAGAACCGCCGCTACGACCTCAGCCGCGTCGGCCGGTACAAGCTCGACCGCAAGCTCGGCGGCGAGGTGGCCAAGCTCGACGAGCTGTTCGGCAAAGGCACCCGCGAGCTCGGCGCCTTCTTTCGCAGCGAGGGCGACGACCCCACCAAGCGCAGCATGAACAGCGATCCCGACGACGCCGATGTG
>DATAJN010000276.1:0-5012 GCA_036262105.1 Ilumatobacteraceae bacterium | reverse complement strand
CACGCCGAACTGCTCGACGTCGTACACGGGGCCGAACGCGGCCGCGAACTCTGCCTCGCACCCGTTGCACGATCCGGCATCGACCTGACGCACCTGCACGGAACCGCGAAGCCGGCCGGCAGACGCGGGTTGGTCCGCGCCCGATGGCGAGTCGGGAGTACGACGCTCCGTGACGCGGCCGGTACGGGAGATCTTGCGGAGCAGATTCAGCACCGGCGACAAACCTAGTGCTGAGCATCGGAGGCGAGGCCATTCGGTCCAGTCCAGTGTCCACGGGTTTACGCTGGCTTGGTGAGCAACCACGCACACGATCATGGCGGCGCAGCATTTCGCGCCGGCGCTCGCCACCTTCGTCCACTGCTGATCTCATTCGTGCTGATCGTCGCGTTCCTGGTGGTACAGGTGGTCGTCGGGGTGGTCACTGGTTCGCTCGCCCTGTTGTCGGATGCCGGCCACATGGCCACGGACGCGATGGGCCTGGGCATGGCCGCAGCGGCGATCCACGCGGCCTCGACCGCGCGCGCTCACCCGCAACGAACCTTCGGCCTCTACCGACTCGAGATCGTCGCCGCATTGGCCAATGCGGCGTTGCTGTTCGCCGTGGCGGGGTACGTCGCCTACGAGGCGATCAGCAGGTTGAGCGACGCTCGCGTTGTCGCCTCCGTGCCCGTTCTCGTCGTCGGTGTGGTCGGCTTGGCTGTGAACGCGGCGGCCTTCGTGCTGCTCCGAGCTGGAGCCAAGGAGAGCCTCAATCTGCAGGGCGCCTACCTGGAGGTGTTGTCCGACACAGTCGGGTCGATCGGCGTGATCATTGGCGCAATCGTGTGGGGCATCACCGGGTGGACCTGGGTGGATCCGGTCATCGGCATGGCGATCGGTGTGTTCATCCTCCCGCGCGCCTGGAAGCTCGGTCGTGACGCCCTGCGCATCCTCCTCCAGGCCGCGCCGGCTCGGCTCGACCTACCGGCACTGCAGTCCGAGATCGCCTCGATCGACGGTGTGGTCGACGTCCACGACCTGCACGTGTGGACGCTCACATCGGAGATGGAAGTCGTGACCGCCCACCTGGTGGTCAATGCAGGCACGGAAACTCACGGTGTGCTCGATCGAGCACGGGCGCTGCTCGCCGAGGGCTACGGAATCACTCATGCAACGTTCCAGGTGGAACCGGATGATCATCGCGGGTGCGATGAGCTGACGTGGTGACGACAGCCGGAGCATTGCTCATGGCTGCCTGCGCGCCGGCAATTGCCCGTCGCACCACATCCTCGACATGCTCGGTGTCGAGACCGAGTGCCTCGCCGATGTGAACCGACCAGATCTCGCCACGGATGTTGTTCTCGAAGTCGAGCTGGCTCCTCAGATCGGATCTCGCTCCCTGCCGGTTCTGGCTGATCATCACGAACGTCGACAGGAAGATGGCTTCGAGCGAGACGATCATCGTCAGGAGACCGAATGGAAACTTGTCGAACTCGTGATTGATGCCTGCCAGGCCGACGTTGAGAGCAATCCACACCCCGAACCAGATGATGTGGACGTAGACGAAACGCATCGAGCCGGCGATCGAGGTGATCGAGTCGGCAGTGCGATCCTGCACCCGTCGCATCAGGCTGATCAGAGCACGGGTGGACGGAGTTTCGAAGTGCTTCGGGTTCCACACCTCTCCATCCTCGACGCCGTCGGCCCGATCGATCACCCGGCACGCCTCACACGTCAGGTGGTGCATCGATGGCTGGGTTGGGGTGTCGCTGCTGGTCATCCGCCAACAGTAGGTCCGCGTTCAGGCGACGGCGGAGTACACGACGTGCAACCCGGCAACCACCACGACGTCGTGCGCGTACGTGAGTGCGTCGGCAACACGCTCCATCCGTATCCAGCGAATCTTGTCGACCTCGCGATTGGGGCGGAACTGGCCGGCGTGTTCTTGCATCGCCCAGTAGCGCACCCGCTTGTCGCGGCCCCGGCGGTCTTCGTAGAGGGCCTCGGGCAATTCCTCACCGACTGTGCAGTGCAGGCCGGTCTCCTCGTGAACCTCGCGAAGTGCGCAATCGAGGGCGGACTCGCGTCGGCGGATCTTGCCCTTCGGCAATGACCAGTCGCGATGCCGTGGTCGATGAACCACGACGATTTCTAGCTGGCCTTTTCGCGTCGTTCGCCAGACGACACCACCTGCAGCCTCGATCATGCCACCCACAGTAGGCAGCCGGCGGGCTTCCAAAGTGGGAATGTCAGTGAACGGACGATGTCGCCAGGATGAACTCTTCCCCCCAGCCGTCTGTGGAGTTCCTGGCGCCTCCCTGGGTACCTCGAACGACTCTGGTCAGGTTGAACTGCCGATCTGCCGCACTCAACTCAAGATGACGTCGAGGTGAACTCGGATGGTCTGGCGGTGTGGTCCCATGCCCGCAGACGGCGGAGGAGGCTGCGCTTCTTGCTCTGGTGGTGCTGCATCCTGGTGAAGATCGAATCCAGGGCGCGGATCGCGTCGACGATGTACGGCCCCTTGTTGAGCATGACGCACTCGGCTCGTTGAGCCATCGCCGCATCGGTGACCTCGGCGCGCGAGGGTTGTCCCGTTCGCGCCAGCGTATCGAGCACCTGCGTTGCCCAGATCACCGGCACATGGGCCGCCTCACACGCCCACATGATCTCTTCTTGCACCTCGGCGAGCCGCTCGAAGCCGACTTCGATCGCCAGGTCACCGCGGGCGATCATCACACCGACATGGCGGCTGCGCATCGCGGTCAGGAGCAGCTCGGGCAGGTTCGCGAACGCGGCGACGTTCTCGATCTTCAACACGATGCCGACACCGCCCGCATCCAGTCTTGTGAGCTCGTGCTGGAGCTGTTCGACGTCCTCGCTCTGTCGGACGAACGAGAGGTTGACGACATCGGCATGGCGCGCCACGAACGTGAGGTCCTCGAGATCCTTGGGAGTGAGGGCGGCGAGTCGCAGATCGGTGTCCGGAAGGTTGATTCCTTTGCCCGCCTTCAACTTTGCCCCGCCGGGTCGCACATCAGTGACGAAGAACTCGATCTCGGTCTCGGCGACGCGACCGATCGTGCCACCGATCTTGCCGTCGTCGAGCCACACCCGTTCGCCGACTTGGGCCTGGTCGAAGGCCTCGGGCAGGCTGCAGCCGATGTAGTGCACCGCGCCGGGCAGAGTCGCCGAAGCCGGGTCGAGTGAGCGCGTCAGCACCACGCGGTCACCGCGGTGCACGTGATGGGCTTGTTCAACCGGCGGCAGCTCGCTGATCACCACCGAGTCCTCGACGCTATCCCTTGGGCACGTGAGCTTCAATCCGCTCGTTACGTAGGTCGTCTGCTCGGTCGATACCAGGCATCCGCGCTGACCGACTTCGATGATCCTCCACTTGCGACGTGCCCCGCGGCTGTCGCGGAGCATGATGAGATCGCCTGGACGGCGTCGACTCAACCACTCTTCATCCGCGACGCTCAGCTCGCTGATCGACGAGTCGACTCCGAGCGCCCGTGAGGATCGTCCACCCGCGGTCAACCACACCTTCGCCGGCGTCATCACGTGCCCGGTGTCGTCCCGTCGAGGTCCGATTCGCATGGCGCGGGGCCCGGGTTGAAGCGGGCCGGTTCGCAACTTCGGGCCTCCGAGGTCCATCGCCACCGGGCATCGTCGTCCATCTGCTGTCATCGACGTCTCGAGCTTGGCGATCATGCGTGTCCATGCCCGCGAGTCGTCGTGCGCGCAGTTGACTCGGGCCACGTCCATGCCGTTCTCGACGAAAGCGTCGATGAGGTTCTCATCGTCCGCCGCCTCACTGGGCATCGTCACCATGATGCGGGTCGACCGCCCTGGGGGGAGTGGACCGAGCAGTTCGTCAGCATTGCGGGAAAGAAGCTCGTGCCCTTCAACCAGGCCGATACCGGCGTGCGAATCCGGGGATACATGGCCGGTCAATCTGGCCAGCACCCCCAGCACTGCCTCGACAGTCGCCAGTACGCACGGTTCTGATCGTCCGAGCGACGAAAGACCGAGAGCGGCCAGGTGTGACTGGAGGTCGCGTACGTCGTGGTTGCGCAGCTCGACGTAATGAACGAGGTTGGCCGCCGAGAGGCGATGCGACGAATGGGTGGCGGCGATCTCCTCAGCCCTCAGCGCCTCGGCGGCCAGCAAGGCGTTGTGCAGTTCCAGCATCTCGATCTCGAGGACCTCGAGGTCGCTCTGATCACCGATCTTCCGC
Organism: Ilumatobacteraceae bacterium; assembly: GCA_036262105.1. GTDB lineage: Bacteria > Actinomycetota > Acidimicrobiia > Acidimicrobiales > Ilumatobacteraceae > JAENVT01. The sequence goes on along the minus strand of DATAJN010000276.1, from coordinate 793 downwards.
ATGCTTCTGGACTGTATGAAGCGCAAGGTATACGGAAGGTGAACAGATGCCCAAGTTCTGTCAAACGGTAGGCGAACAACAGGGTGGGTGATCGCTACGAGTCAGTGTGAGCGCGCAGATCGGTGACAGGTGAACGGTCGAGGAGAGGCATTCAGCGGTCACAGCGGCAACCGGTTCGGGAAGCGACGAGCCAATCACGATCTCGCTCGTCATGCAGCGGCCCGAACCCTGTGCACCGGGGCCCAGCAGCGCGCCAGCGGCGAAGACAGTCTCGTGGTCGAGCACTGCAACACCATCGATGACGACCCGTTCGCGGAGGGCAAAGCGTCCCGGCGGCTCACCGTGCCGCCCGAGCGACACTCCCTCGCGCATCTTGACGGCGGACGAACCGGCCGCCTCGAGTCGCACGATCGAACGGTGATCGCTGCCCACGACGCTGACTGTTGGCTGCGGCCGCCAGTCGAGGTTTGCTCCGGCGCCGACGACCAGATCGATCGAGAGGTGGGATGGTGCCGCGTGAGGCCCGGGTTGAGCCATCGCGGCCGCGACCGCACGCACCGACAACTGCGCGCCCGCCTCCAACTCCAGTCGGAAGCAGAGCCGGTCGCCACCCAGCGGCCCGGCTGCGCCGCCGACCATGGCCAGCTGCAACTGTGGGCCGGAGCCCCCGACGACGCGCACGAGGGTCGGCGCCTCGCACTTCATCCGGCGTACCACGGTGTGTCCGCGGCGATCGACGCCTACCACGATGTCGGTCGAGGCATCCATCACTGGATCATCGACGCGGCATCGA
>DATAJN010000275.1:0-7388 GCA_036262105.1 Ilumatobacteraceae bacterium | reverse complement strand
CCGTCACAGGCCATTGCCGGAACCGCGGAGTACCACAGCTTCCTTCTGCGCCTGATGCACATAGTGGAATGAGATAAGTGGCTGGTGGGGGTTTGACAGCTACGGGCTGACCGATCGATTCATGAAGTCGTTGCAGATCGTCGCCCTGGTCGGCCATGTGGCCGCGACCGACGTCTTGTCTGGCGATGTGGAGTGTTCCACGCAGGTGTTGCACGACCTGCCTTCTTGGCGTGCGTCACGTCACCAACGGGCAACTGAAGGGCGAAGAAACCCTGATCCTGTCGCACCTGTGGGGTAATCAGGTGCTCCGGGAAGCTTGCGACGCCCCAGGTCAGGCCCAATCTGTTTACTACTCTCTCGTCTCGTCGATTCCGCCAGGACAAAGGTGACTTCTGCTCGCCAGCCGCGCCCAGGCCCTCGACCATTCGCTCTGCGCGGTTGGCACGGCCGAGTACTGTTGACCGCCCTAAGGGGAATGGGGGGTCTGATATGTCCGCGTTACCCAGCGCGTCGCTCCGTGTCCGGTGGGCAGCCATCGGCGCCGCCATTGCCGTCGCCATCGGCGGTGGCGCACTCAGCGTCGTGCACTCCATCGGCTCCGACGGCGACCAAGCGGTGTTCGTGCCGATCACACCGTGCCGCTTGTTCGACACCCGCGCCGACCAACACGTCGGCAACCGCATCGCGCCGATCGCCGCCAGTGAGACGTTCACTCAACAGGTGCGCGGCGCGAACGGCAACTGCACGATTCCCGATGATGCGGTCGGGGTGGCGATGAACGCCACCGTGGTCAATGGCAGCGCCGCCAGTTTCCTGACGATCTGGCCCACCGACGCACCCAGGCCGCTGGCCTCGAGTCTGAACTGGATCGCCGGGGCAGCGCCGACACCTAACAAGGTCGACGTCAAACTCTCAGGGACCGGAGCGATCTCGCTCTACAACAACACCGGCACCGTCGACATTCTCGCCGACGTCGTCGGCTACTACGCCACGTTCGACAACCCCACTGTACGCATGAGCGTCAATCCGCGCACCATGGTTGTCGTCGTCGGCTTCACGTCCCAAGCGGACATCACAACGGTGAACAACTGCGCCAAGGTTTTTGAGGGCTCCGCCTCCCGGGTGCCCCTGGACTTGCCAATAGGTGCTCGGCTGTCGAGCGTCGACATCAGCTTCTACGACGGCTCGACGTCCGAGGTATACAAGGCGTTCGTCGAGGAGCATTCCCCCGTGGCCGCGGGTCTATCGGAGCGCATCGTGTCGTCGACAGAGGGGGGCGCGGGATCGGGGAGCATTGCCCTCGTCCAGCATCACCTGACCTTCACCGAGCCGACGACGGTCGACGAAGGCGAGACGTTCGCAATCACCTTCGATGGCCTCGTCAACAATGGCGTCTGCAGCATCACCGTCGAATACGACCCGGCCCCATAGAACCGTGCCAACACCCGTTCCCAAGCTGAGAACGCGAGTTCGATTCTCGTCACCCGCTCCGTTCCGTTCCATTCCCGTTCCGCTGAAGATCACCCCGGTGACTTCGTCAGATCGGCGCGCGACAGGGCGTTATAGTCTGCCGCAACGAGGGGGTGGGGCGTGACGGAGGCCAGCGAACCTTTCACGGCAACGCACACGACGCCTGCGGCCGGCATGGCGACCTGGCCGCATCCGGGTAGCGCGACGACAGGCCCGCGACTCGATCCGCACCTTCTGGTGCAACTGGTGCGCGTATACGGCGATTGGGCGCAAATCGTGTGCTCGAACGGATGGTCAGCGTGGGTTGACGGCCGCGTCTTGGCCCCGGCGGGTCAGCAGCGCGCGGCCGCCTCCGCGCCACGCCGTACGGCCGGTGCCTCGCTCGGGCGGTACACGTTCAACACGCCGACGAAGGCCACGTGGCCACTGTCCGCTGGTGCGGTTCTGGTCGTGGTCGCCGTGTTCCTGCCGTGGATCGACTTCGGCGGTGGAGCCGACACGGTCAACGCCCTCGACGTGCCGCTGATGTTCTTGCTCGGCAAGGACAACCTCCTCGACGGCGGGCCGGGTCTCGGAATCGTGTTGCTGTTGCTCGCGGTGGGCGCATTCATGCTCGGCCACATCAGTGGCCTCGAGAACTCGGCGAAGGTCCCGGGGGCCCTGTGTGTCCCAGCCGTCGTCATGTTCCTGGTCCAGACGAACGCCTTGCTCAGCGCCGCGAAGAACGCTGGGGGAACCAACGTGCCGTCGCTACTCGATGTCGTCGGGTTCGGCGTCTGGTTGGCGCTGGTCGGAGCAGCGTCGCTGGCGTGGGGCGGGAAGCGGACATGAATCTGGCGCGTCGTCATCTCGTGGTGGCTGCCGTCGTCTTGGTTGTCGTCACCGGAGGTCTTGTACCCGGTGGAGTCGAGCACGTCGCCGCCGGTGATGCCGAGGGCTGCTCCGGGACGGCCCAGTCGTACGGCCCGGACGGCGGATTGCTCGATCAATTGACAGCACCGGGCGAGGGTGGCACGCCGGACGATCCGTTCGACATCTTCGCCGACGGTCGGGTCACCTATACGGGCACGACCGATCAGGTCATCCGCAACGGGACGTGGGCCGTCGATGTCAGTGGGGTGCTCGGCGTCGTGTCCAGCATTGCCGAGTTCATCTCGGGTAAGTCGCCCCTTTCGGGCAAGATCGGATCCGGTGGCGAGATCACCCGCCAGGGGGACTTCGAGGCCAAGGACTACATCGACAAGCTCAGGTTGAGCGGGCTCCATCGTGTGACGGTGTCGCTCCGCGGTGAGGGCGGAGCATCGTGCACGGCTACCGTCTGGATCCGTCTGCACCAGACGTTCTTCAAGTCTCTGTTGGCCGTTGGAGGGCTGACCTTCCTCCTCATCGCCTTCCTGCTGTTCTGGATCGGCGCCCCGAGTTACGCCGTCGAGAACCTGACGTTCCAGATGTTCGAGGACAAGCTGAGCCCGCCCGCCGAAGACAAAGGGATCTGACGGTGACGCCGACGGATCTTCCGGGCAGCCAACCGTGGGACGACGCGCCCCGGTGGGACGGCGTCGAACCCTGGGCTGCTCCGGACCAACCCCCTGCTGATCCAATCGGCGCCACTCGGTCAACGGATCCGAATGTCAGACCTGCCGTGCGCCGTCGGCCGATCCTGATGGGCATCGCCGGCTTGTTCGGTGGGCTCGGGGTGGCGTTCCTCCTCATCCACTACGCCAGGATCGCCTTGGGGACGAACGCTCCCGTCATCGTCGTCGTGATCGGCATTGTCTTCGGTGTCGCGCTGGCGTACACACTCCCGCCCCGGCGGCCGAGGAGCCAACGATGAGTCCCACCGATCCGCCGGCCGATCCGCCTGCCGATCCGTCCGGACCGCCGCCGGGCCCACCGGGACCGCCATCGGGTCCGCCGCGCGCTTCGGGTCCGCCGACCGGCCCGCCGCCTGCGTCGAGTCCGCCGCCGGGTCCCAGGGCATCGGGCATGTCTGGTCCACCGCCGGTCCCTCGCGACCCGGCGACGGTCGGACCTGTGCAGCCCGCGGCACGGCCGAGTGGAAAGCGGCCGTCGTGGCTTCCAGCAGCCGTCGTGATCGGAGCGGTCGCCGTCCTCCTCATCGGTTTCCTCGTGCTCTCCGGAGGCGACGACGAGGGCACGGCTGGCTCGAGTTCCGTCGATGGTTCGGTCTCCACGACCATCGCAGGGACATCGACGTCGGTCGAGACCACCTTGGCAAACGTGCCGGGAGAGATCTTCCTCGAGCCCGCCGACGGGGTCGGGCCCATCCCGTTCACGCCGAGTGTGGACGTGACACCGCCCGGGTTGATTCCTCCCGCCGGTGGTGAACCCGTGGCCCCATCGGCACCGTTCCCCGGCGACGACCTGCCGCCGCCGTCGGCCGCCGGCGCCATCCAAGCGTTGCCCGGCAACAGCCCCGGACTCTACGGCGGCACCCGCGACAATGCGTCGTGCGACAAAGAGCAGCTCGTCACCTTCCTGGAGGCCAACACCGACAAGGCCGCGGCATGGGCTGCCGTACAACAGATCCAACCGTCCGAGATCCGCGCATACGTCGCCGGGCTGACCCCGGTATTGCTGCGCACCGACACCCGGGTGACGAACTACGGGTTCAAGGACGGCAAGGCGCCGGCCCGGCAAGTGGTGCTCGAGGCGGGCACGGCGGTCTTGGTCGACGAGTACGGCGTGCCCCGCGCCCGGTGTTTCTGCGGCAACCCACTGCGCGAGCCGCAGCCGGAGCCGACGCCGACGTACACCGGTGATCAGTGGCCCGGCTTCGATCCCGCAACTGTCACGGTGGTGGCCCCCTCGCCCGAGCCGATCGATACGTTCACCCTGGTCGATGTCGTGACCGCCGAACCCTTCAACCGTCCCGCCGGCACGGACGAGGGCGCCGACGCGCCGGCCCCGCCGGATGTCTTGTCGACCACCACCACGACCACGCCCACCAGCTCGACTACGACCACGACTCCCCTGCCGCCGGTCGACGTCACATCGCAAGGCATGTGGGGTGTGTCGTCGGAGTATCCGGGTGGAGAGTTCCCCGCCGCGCTGGCGCACGACGGCGACGAGACGACATCGTGGTTCTCCGCCGGAGATGATGACGCGTCCTGCGTGCCCGTCACGCCGGACGTCCTGTGTTCTGATCTCAGCTGGGTCCGCCAAGACCCCGGCGACGTGCTGATCCGGGGGATCGAGATCATCAACAACAGCAAGCACCCCGATTTCCCGACCGGGTTCGGTTTCGGGTCGGTCGTCATCATCATCACCAACGCCGCTGGCACCGTCGTCGATCAGCAGACGATCCCGTTGCCGGGCGAGGATCCGAACGTGATCGTGGCGCCCAACGTGATGGGCCACTCCGTGAGGTTCGTGTTCGAGGGACACGACTCACCCGACTGTGGGGGGATCTCCGAGTTCAGAGTCCTGTCATGAGCGATCGGCACCGAGCACGAGGCGCGAACGGTGGCACCTGACCGGCGCCATCGTCGAGCCGTGATGTGCAGCATCGCTGCAATCGTGTTGATGTGGCTGACCAACCCCGGCGTCGTCGTCGCCCAGGACAGCGGACCGCCGACCACCGAGGACGTCATCTTCGTGCACGTATGCGATCTCGATGCGCCCGTGGGATGGACGGTGATCGAGGAGGCGAGTGCGCTCAACACCCGCGTGGTGGTGTGCAACTTCCGGGTCGACGTCGAGGCGTACGCCGGCGTACAGCCCGCGGCGGCAACGACCACCTCGGCGTCGCCACCCACCAGCTCTCAGAGCTTGTTCGGCGTCTTCGACCCCGCCGTCGCCGGCGTGGCGATCACCGTGGAGTACTTCTGCACAGCTGCGGAGGGGAACGAGGCGTTCGCCGGCAAGACGGGTCCGCGGGACACCGAGACATTTCCTCGCACGCCTACCAAGGTCGTCACCGAGGAAGGACCCGCCGCCGCCACGGCGGCAGGCCGCGAACGCGACCGGATCGTGTCGAGCTTCTTCCCCGACACCGACTTCACCCTGCAGGAGAAGGCCTGGATCATGTTCAACCCCCAGACCGTTGCGACGATCGTCGTCATCACGAACGATCGAGCGGTCGGGATCGACAACGGAGCCGAGGCGGCCGCGCTGGTCGTCGCCGCGAACCACACGCCGAAGGCAGAAGCAGGCTGTGACATTGCGCCGGTCGCCGCTCCGTCCGCGGGCGCGACCGGTGGTCTCGGAGGCAACCGCGACGGTGAGGGTGGCGGCGGAGGCGGTCGGATCGGCATCGTGCTCGGCACTGGGGCCGTCGTCACCGTCGGCGGTGTCGTCGTGTGGAGGCGCCGCAAGAAGCCCGGCCGGGTGGTTCCACGCGCCAACCTCGGTCACGTTCCACCGCAGTGTGTCGGCCACGAGCAGGCATACGAGCATGTCCGCGAGCGCCTCATCACGCTGGAGGAGGCCTTTCAGGACATGAACGAGAACCTGCACACCGCGGAGAAGAACCACCACTACAACAAACTCAGGACACTCACGATCCTCGGCTTGGACGCCGGCACGACGATCGGGGGCGCCGTTGGATCCGCGTTCAAGTTGCGGCCGAGCGCACGCAGGTCGGTCCCCCTTCAGGCCGACACCTGGAAGCCACCGCTGAACCTCGACCCGAGGCTGGCCAACATCTTGAAGCGGGCACAGGACGTGTTGGACGCGGTTTCGGCACGAGTTGCAGGCCTACGCAACCAGCTGGCCGGCCTGAAGAAGAGCCTTGGGAATCTCGCGGATCTGCCCCAGGTGCGAGCAGCCCGGGAACGAGCGGTAGCTCTGGGCGCCGCGGTGGAGCGGGCCGTGGCCAATCTCACGGGGTCGAAAGCCGCCAGGGCGGCGATCGACGCGGTCGATGAGAAGATCACCACCGTGAGCGCTGCCGCGGCGGCCAATGCCGAACGCGTGGCAGGCCTCGAGCGGATGGTGGAACGTCAGCGAGGCTGGCTCGCGGGAGCCGCGGACGACGTAGCGAAGCTCACCGACACCGTCGACGGAGGGAACGTTGGCGCACCCCGTTTGGGCCCCGTGAACCCGAAGCTCGAGCTCAAGCAGGCCCAGCTGGCCAGGATGCGCACGGATTTGAAGAAGACGTTGGAGGAGTTGGAGGGCGCGCGGCTGAACGCCACCGATGCCAGCAAGAACGTGGACACCTTGATGGGTCAACGAGATGGACACATGCGCGACCTCGCCAGGTTCGGCGACGTCGACGAGCGCGACGTCGCCAAGCTCCGCGAACGGCACACGAATGCAATGACAGAGGCAAACGCCAACTACGTGGGAGCCGCAAGTGACCTCAACCAGCGGGCCCGCGCCGCTCAAGGCGCGCTCAGCAAAGCGGAGATGGAGGAGTCGCTGGCTGCCACGTTCCGCAAGAACGTCGCGTCGCAGATCGATCTCCGTACGGCGTTGCCACCGCCCGGCCTGGCCCGCAAGGTGCTGCACGGCACAGTCGAGCTGGTATCGCTGCCGTTCCTGCCGATCCTGTGGGTGTTCGAGAAGGGCTTCGGGCGGGTGCAATCCCTGCCGGAGGCATTCGAGATCTTGATACGGGGCGAGAAGCGAGTCGCCGAGCTGACCCGTCAGCTCACCATGGTGGAGCGGGCGGTCACTCAACAGCGGGCAGAAGCGCGCCGGCTCCGGGGTCTCCTGGACCAGTGTGTCAAGCAGTGGTCAGGTGCAGCGTGAGCGACTCGAGAGAGCACGTCGAGTTGAGGGGGTCGGCGATCTCAACAGTGACGCTGGAGGAGTGGCAGGCGTGGGTCGACGAGTTGACCCGATTGCTCACCGAGGCGGGCCTCTCGCCCGAGCAGATCGCCGACGATCTCCGCGAGACCTTCGCGGGGATCACCTTCCGCGACGCCGACGGCCACAGCTGGCGCCACGAC
>DATAJN010000274.1:0-18050 GCA_036262105.1 Ilumatobacteraceae bacterium | reverse complement strand
ACTCGAGCACAACGCCTCCTGACACCAGCCGCGGACACGGACTACCGCTTGCCTGTCCGTCACCGCGTGCCCGCATCACAGATGCCGTGTCATGGCCAAAGAAGTGGGCGCGCACCGTAAGTTCCAGACCGAAGAGCGGCTGGCGGCCAGGCTCGACGCCGGCCGTTCCCGGATTACCGGAATAACCGCGACCGATCACCGGAATAACCCGAAGCCCATTCTCGAGCACGATGTTGCACAATTGGCTCGCAGTCGTCATCTGGAGCGCACGTTCTGCTCGGTTCGCGCATCTGCGTGATGGCGCGGATCGGCAGATATGGCGCGCCTACGACCAGGCGGCACCCCTACCCAGGAACAGCGTCGAGTCGTCTACAAAGCAAAGCCGGTTGCCATCTGGATCGAGGCAGTAGAAGGAACGCTCGCCCCACGGGCGTTGCTCAATGGAAGACACCTCGCGGGCCCCCGCGATTGCCGCTCGTTCGTATGCGGAGTCGAGGTCCCCAGTCGCCAAGTACAGGTCATCGGGCGTTGGCCGCAGTGGTCCTTGTGCTTCCACGCTCCAGTCGATCAGTGCCAGGATCACGTCACCGCAATGGAAGTAGAGTCGACTTGGAACTGTGTCGTCTGCGGCCATCGAGAGCACCGTCTCGTAGAACTCGCGAGAGCGCTCGATGTCTGAGGCCGGGATCGCAATTCGAAAGATGCGCACGAAGTGGTCCTCTCGTTGAACCTGACGTTGCACGAGCAGATTGCCCGCTCCGGCGCGCCAGCGCAAGCACGATTGCCGGGCGCAGAACAACATGCGCGAGATCGGCAGATCTGTGTGTGTCGCGTTGGGTCCGCGCTACGGCTTGCGGGCCCGGACGTGCCCGGGCCGGAGCACGCCTCGTTGAGTCGATGCGACGGCCCTTTCCCAAAATCGCACTGTTGCGTCATAGAAGGCTTGATCGAAGCGTGCGAGGAAGTGGTCGCGGAGAGGGCCGCGGAGGCGAGCCAATTCGTTCTGCGCCTCGTTCGCGTACCACTCGCATCGATCCTCAACTTCAACGTCCACGAACCCAATGGACGACACCACCGCGCCTAGTTGGGCGAGGGTTTGCATGTAGAACTTCTCGCCGGAGTCGGCAACAAAAGTGTCGACGAACGGATCGAGGTCGTCGCCCTCACCGCGGAGCCAGTCGCTTACGCGCAGCCTTCCGCCTGAGCGGAGGACGCGGCATGCCTCGGCGTACAGCGCTTTCTTGTCCTGAACGTGAATGATCGCGTCTTTGCTGAACACAACATCGAAGGAGCCGTCAGCAAACGGCAGCGGGCCCGGCTCAACGACGATGAACCGAACGCGCTCATTCTGACCACGCTCCCGAGCGAGCGTCGTTGCCCGATCGACGACGAACGGCTCGACGTCGACGCCCGTTACGGACTGCGCACGGTGCTCGATCGCGAGCGTGAACGCAGCGCCGCCCGTGCCACAACCGATGTCGAGCACGTCGGCATCGGCGACGCCTGCCCCTGCCACGATTCGACCCACCTCGCCAGCACCGCCCGGCGACATGAATCCCTCTCCCCAGATGGCCTCCAACTGGTCAATGCCGTCGGCGTCGTAGGAGCCACTGCTTTCCACCTGTTCCGACATAGCGGTGGACTTTAGATGCCAGGCGCCGTGCGCGGCGCGACAGATTGCCCTGATGGAGGCTCCTCGACGCAACCACGATTGCCGGCGCAGAACAACGTGCGCGAGATCGGCAGATCTGTATCGGAGGCGACACGCCAAATGTAGATGGCGCTCGTCCCGGGGGCCGTTGCGGCGAACATATGACACTCACGAGTTGGACCGAGCCGACTGGATGTGGACGACGAAGCAATGTCACTCGTGTCGAAGCGCGTTGCCGAGCCAGGACAGCGCGATTTGCAGCCGCTCGTTCGCTCGCCCTCCGTGATTGCCTGGGTTCTCGGTGAAGTCGTGCGCGATGCCTGCCTCGGTGAGGCGGTGGTGCAACACGCGATGCCCCCATTGCAACTCGTAGTTGTCGCGGGAACCGGCATCGAGCAGGATCCCGGACAGCTTGCGGAGGTTGTCCAGCCGCTCGCGGCAGTTCTCGACCGGGTCGTTGCGAAGCCAACGATCCCACACCTCTTGGATCAGCTCGCCGCTCGGCCAAGCTACCGGCAAGTCGACGAAGAACGGTGGGTTGTCCGGGTTCGGCGCATACGCGGCCGAGTACGCGTAGACCATCTCCGACCAGTCGTCGTCGACGGGACCGTTGGGTGGCTCGGGCCAGATGCTGTTGAAGAACTTGTACGTGAACACCTTGTGCGTCATGTCGAGGAACGTGTCGGCCGACAGCACCGCCATCGCCGTAAACACATCGGGGTTCTGGGACACGACGTTCCACGCACCCATCCCGCCAGAAGAGAATCCGAACACGCCTCGATTCGCCGCCGCCGGGATCGTGCGGAAGTTCGCGTCGACGTAACTGACCACGTCCTTCGCGACGTACGAACCGAAGAAGCCGCTCACCGGCGAGTCGATCCACTGTCCACAGCCCCACCGGCAGTTGCCATCGGGGATGACGACGATCATCGGCGGGACACCCATGCGACCGAACACAGGGTCGAGGACGTCCTCGATCGGGGGACGCCACCGCTCGCCGCTCGCGTCCGGACTCACGACCGTCGCCGCCGACTCTCCGAACGCGTGCAGTAGGAACGCGGTTGCATAGCGACGGTCCGAATCTTCATACCCACGCGGCACGTAGACGTACAGGTCGTGTTCAGCGGAGTCGCCCAACATGTTGCGAGCGAGGAACTCGCTCTCGTGGCGCGTGTGGATGATCATGCAACCCCTCCTCCTCGATGCGGATCCGACCGACGTCTCGCCGGGTGATCTCCCACAGGACTTGACAAGCGCGTAGATTCGCTTAGGCGATACCCACCCTGGACGGAGCGCATAATGCCCGCTCGGGCGCGGGAGCGCAAGCACGATCGGGCGCACAGAACGCCGACTGCGCGCGACGCCGCTTGCTTTATCGAGCTACCTCGATAAAAGCAGAGTCGGAAGAGGCGCCGATCGGCACATTGGCGCTCCCTGATTCACAATCGCACGCTCCCTTGGGAGCGCACGAGATCGGCAGCTCTTCGCTACTTATCGGATCGGAACAACCGCCAGGACACCCCGAACCAGATGGCGATGGCGGCGAGCCAGACGGCCGCCGTACGGAACGTGCTGCCGTTGGACGATGCGCTGTAGAGGCTCGTCGAGTTGGGCGAGTACATGAACCAGCCACCATCGGACGGACCGTTCAACCTCGCCGCGGCGGCGGACGCGACGACTGCCAGTCCCGCCCCGAGAGCAATCGACGTCACTGCCTTCTGTCCGCCGTTCACGGCTTCATCCTCTCACCGACATCGCCCCATGCGTGTCGGCAGTTCGGCGCCCAGTCGTTTCGCACTCAGGGGAACCGGCCGCACTCCCGATTCACAATCGCACACTCCCTGGGGTGTGTGCGCGAGATCGATCCCTCTGGCGTCGTTCGGCTTCCCGAATCCTCGTGCTCCCTTCGGAAACGCCGTAGCTCAGCGGCGGAACCAATTTGACCTGCGGCCGAGAACCATGTTGGGTAAACACGGACCTCAAGACCTGCCACCTGTGCCGCCTTGACGACCGCCCTGCGCTGCCATGCTGCCAGCAGGACCACCCCGGTAGTCCGCAAGTCGCCCTCATCCACAAGAACAATCCCGCTGTTCATCCACGGTGGCAACAAGCGACCAAAGACGACAGTGAGTTCCTTGGTGCGATGGACGATGCGCGCCGACTTCTCGAATGCAACGATCGCATTGCTAACTGTATTGAATATTCCCTCCGGATCGAATACGAGCGCGCCCGGCACGACACTGAGCAGACCGAATGACCGAGACATCCCAACAGCAACCGATACGTGCCTCAATTCAAGAATGGTCGGCACGGACACTCGAGCAGATTGCCCGTTATGGAGCGGCTTGGCAAGGCCTCTTGACCCGGTGACACGCGGCTGGTCAAGCTGAGTTGATGGATCCCTCAGTGTCGACACCGGCCGGCTGCGTGACGTTCAAGAAGCCCGCGTCGCACGCCGACCCCAGAACCATGATGCGCTACGACCGGGCCCGCGTGTCCCTCGACCGACACGCCACCTACATCGTCGCGACCTTCATTGCGAGCGCGGCACGCTGATTGATCCGGTCGAATCCCTTGCCACGCCACTCCATAACGGGCAATCGGCGCTATCTGTCGTTGCCCGAGCGTTACCCTTCCAGCGCGAGGGAGGATCCCGGATGCCATTGCCAACTACGTGTCCACGGTGCAATGCCGAACTCGAGCGGGGCAGCATCGTCGGGCAGGCTGTTTACCTCAACTGGATTCCACACGGAGACTCCGTTGGATGGATCACACCGGGCAAGGAGCACCTAGCGACCGGCAGCATTTCACGCCCACCGATGCTCGCTGCTGCTCGCTGTGCCTCGTGCGGCCTCGGAGTGTTCGGGCATTGACCACCGCGACGGTCATGTTCTTCCGCGCTCAATCGCAGGGATGACTGCCATTCCGCTATTCATTCTGTGACAGGAACTGTTTCGCGGCGCCCTTCGGAGTCGATGAGGTGGTTGCCGCCGTGCACCTGAGGGTCTTCGACGCCGCCAGTGCAGAACTGCCAGTGATCTCGTGCGCTCCCCAGGGAGCGTGCGATTGTGAATCAGGGAGCGCCATGTGCGCCAATGTGCGCAAGGTGTGTCAATGTGCCGCTCGGCGCCTCTTCCTCCACCGAGAAGAACCCGAGATCTGAAAATGCCTATCTAGTTGGTATTTCTTGGAGCCCATGTAGAGCCCATGTAGAGCCCAAGGTGGGAATCGAACCCACGACCTACGCATTACGAGTGCGTTGCTCTACCGACTGAGCTACCTGGGCGCGGCGTGCATCGTAGCTGGAGGCAACCGTCGATGGCATGCCAAATCGGGGCCTCGTGCAGCCTCTTCGAGCCAAACTACGTCGCTGTGACTTACTCAACCTTGAAGAGATCTTGCCGATCATTGCGACGTGAAGTGGTGGCGGGTGGTGGCGGTGGCGGGCATCGGCATTGCCGCGTTCGAATACGGATGGCAAGTCCGCACCACCTGGGCACCGGGCGATCGATGGATGGTGATACCTCCGATGATTGCGGCACTCGCCGCGATCTCCGGCTCTCGCTGGCGGCAACACGGCGACCGGATTGCTTGGGTCGCCATCGCTGGTTCGTTCGCGATGACCGCCGGGTCGTACGCACTGCTGCTGTGGCAATCCGTCTTCGGCCTCCACGACGCGGCCACGCTGGCCACCATCATGCGTGCTCCGGATCGAACGTTGCTGGCCTTCGGGCTCCTCGTCATGATCGCCGATCGTTCCCCTATCAACGATCGCTATCTGGCGCTCGAGGCCAGCATCGTTGCTCTGGCCATCGGCTTGGTGATGTGGGTCACCGTCGTCGAGCCGGCGCTGACGCGATCGCCACTCGACTCCTCCGGACGTCTCCTCTCGCTCAGCCTGCCTGCCTCCGACTTGGTGCTGGTCGCGCTCGGGGCGCGGTTGGCGTTGGGCTATCGCACTCGCAGCAGTCGCTCCTTTGTCGCACTGCAGTTGGCCCTCGTTGCTCGCCTGGTGGCGAACCTGACGAATTACTGGGGCGAGGTGGGGGATCGTCGGATGCCGTCGGCAACGACGAACGGCGTCATGATTGCCTCGCTCGCGCTCTTCGCCTGGGCCGCGCTTGATCGGCGGCGAGCCGAGCCGCCGCTGGTCGCCCAAAGTGCGCTGCAGTTGAGTCGGGTCCGTTTGGTGTCGATCGTGCTGTCGGCCTTGGTTCCGCAGGTCGTGCTGATCAGCCTCTTGATGGGCCGCACCGCCAGCCATTCCTCGTTGCTCCTGGCGGCCGGTGTGGCCGTCGTCGTGTCGATGTTGGCCTTGATGCGGCTGTGGGGATTGGCCGTCAGCGTGCGCACCCAGTCGGAAGGTGGTGGCAGCGACAGACTGGCCTCGCTCGTCGAACGGTCGTCCGACGTTGTCGTGCTGGTCGACGCCGATGGGCGGATCTCGTACACGAGTCCGGCGTTGAAGCACGTGCTCGGATACGAGAGTGAGGATTGGGTCGGCAGGCAGGTTGACACCATTGACGTTCGGGCCAGCAGCGAGTTGCGCGTCGGTCTGTGGATGGACGTCACACAGCTCCGCCCAGAGTCGTCGTTCACGCTCGAAGTCTCTGCGCTGCACGCCGATGGTGATCGCCGCACGATGGAGTTGTCGGCGGTCAACTTGATGTCGAACCCTGCGGTCGCCGGAATCGTGCTGACGCTGCGTGATGTCACGGCCGACCGCACGCTCGAGCACCAGTTGAGCTACCGCGCCAACCACGATGCACTGACTGGCCTGGCGAACCGCACCAGCTTCATGAAGCAAGTCGGCGATGAACTGAAGCGCGGTCGCGTCCCGACGTTGATGTTCATCGACCTCGACGACTTCACGGCGATCAACGAGGGCCTCGGCCACGCGGCCGGTGATGTCTTGTTGCGCTCAGTGGCCGATCGTCTCACGATTCGCTTCGAGCACATCTCCAGCCTCGTCGCCCGCATCGGTGCCGACGAGTTCGGGATCCTTCTCGTCGACACATCGACTGCCGAGGCAACGGCGATGGCGCGCCAGGTGATCGCCGACCTCAAACATTCGGTGAAGGTCAATGACTTCCAGTCGGTCTCGGTCAGCGGATGCATTGGAATCGCTGTCGCCGAGACGAAGAACAGCGTTGCCGACCTGATGCGCAACACGGATCTCGCCGTTGACCGCGCCAAGCAGTCGGGCAAGGGTCAGGTCGAGGGCTTCGACCCCGATCTCGGCCGTCAGACCGAGCGGCGCAACGAGTACAAGCGAGATCTGGCAGCCGCCCTCGGCCGTGATCAACTGCACCTCGTGTATCAGCCGATCGTGCGGCTGTCCGATGGCCGCACGGTTGGTGCCGAGGGCTTGTTGCGTTGGGACCACCACATCTACGGCAACGTTCCTCCGAGTGACTTCATTGGGCTCGCCGAGCAGAGCGGGGTGATCATCCCGATCGGTGCGTGGGCGGTGGAGCAGGCGTGCATGTCGGCAATGGGTTGGGCCGACGATTCGATGTTCGTCACGGTCAACGTCTCCAGGGTTCAGCTGCGTGAGGTGGGATTCGTCGACGGCACTCGCAGGGCGCTGCGGCTGAGCGGGCTTCCGGCTGATCGGCTGGTGATCGACATCACCGAATCGACGCTGATCGACGATCGCGACGACACGTTCGATCAGCTCCAGCACCTGCGCGGCGACGGCGTTCGCACGGCACTCGACGACTACGGAACCGCCCGCAGCTCGCTGGCCTCTGTGCAACGGCTGCCGCTCGACATCATCAAGATCGACAGCGAGATCGTGCAGTCGATCGACGAGCCGCGGAGCAATGCACTGGCCAACACGATCATCAGCATGGCGCGCAACCTGGGCCTGCGTACCATCGCCGAAGGCGTCGAGACCGAGGGTCAAGCACTCGAGCTCGCCCGCCTCGGATGCGAGTTCGCTCAGGGTTACCTGTTCTTCAAGCCGCTGTCGGCGGTGGCGATGAACGCTTTGGCCGAGTTCGAGCAGCAGCCGGTGCACGTGGGTGCGGCCGTCGCTGCAGACTCGGCGGCGACAGTTGCGGCGCCGTCATCGCTACCGCCTCCGGCTCCAGCGCCGGTCGCTGCGGCGCCAGCGGTGGGGGCGGCTCCCGTCCCTCCGACTTCAGGGACGGGTTCCCCCCTGCCACCCCCTGAAGTGCCGAAAACCGCGCCGCCACTGGTTTCGCGCGACGAGATCGGCCATCTGCTGCGTCCGTTGCTGTCGAGCTCGAATCGGCGCGGCTAGATCGAAGGCAGATCGAGAAGCAGTGCCTGCAGGAGCAACGTCTCGTTCGGATTGCGCTCCATCGCCTCGAGGGCAGCGTGGATGCGCTCGACGGCGGTGACAGCCGACTCGGGCCGCGGTAGCCGGCCGCGCACAAGTGCATCGCGATACGCGCCGGCGAGCACGCCGAGCCCGCTGCGCAACTCGTCGTCACGATGCCGGCGTAGCTCGCGCTTGTGGTGATCCTCCAGTTGCTTCCGACCGCTGCCGCGTTCACCCGTGGCGGCGACTCTCGACTCCAGAGCCGCCAGCTCCTCGGCCTGACGAGCAGCGAGAGGAGCCGCGGCGCCATCGATGAGCGCGAGCAGCTCGGTGCACAACTTCACGACGGTCGTGCCCGTGCCGTCGAGACGTGTGGCGAGCGCGGCGAACGCGTCGCGGCGGGCCATCAAACCCGGGTCTGTGGCGAGGACGCGGGCTCTCGTCAGATCGCCTGCTGCGGCCTGCGCGGCCACCTCGGCAGTCTGCGGATCGATGCCCGACTCGACGAGCTGTGCGGCCACCACGTCGGTCGGCAGTGCGGCGAAGAGGATGCGCACGCACCGTGAAGCGATGGTGACCAGTTCGGGGGTCACCTGGTCGGCGAGGACGATGAAGATGGTGCTCGCCGGTGGTTCCTCGAGCGTCTTCAGCAGCCGTGCTGCTGCCGGTGCGTCGAGGAGGTGGAAATCGTGAAGGATCATCACCTTGCGCGAGCCCTCGACCGGCGCCAACGATGCACTGCGGATGATGTCGGCTACCTGCTCTGCGGAGATGCGGGCACCGAGGCGTTCGACCTCGCGAACATCGGGGTGTGCGCCGGCCAGTGCCAACCGGGCGTCTCGCTGCGACGGGTCGTCGATGCCAGCCATGAGCAGCGCGGCGAAGGCGCGGCTCGCTTCAGCCTTCGTCGAGCCAGATGGCCCCACGAACAGATAGGCGTGCACGGGGTCGGCCGCTGCTTGGGTGAGTCGGCGCACGGCTGCCGACTGGCCGACGACCGCCGACCACACCGATTGAGTCGCCAACGCGGTCACAGCCCCAGCCGTTCGGCAACGGCGCGTCGGATGTTGGCGCCGACTTCTTCCATGCTGGCATCACCGTCGATCACCACCCAGTGCGACGGGTCTGCCGCGGCCATCGAGCGAAAGCCGTCGCGGACCCGGGTGTGGAACCCATCGTCCTCGCGTTCGAAGCGATCGAGCTGGCGGTTGCGCATGCGGCGTTCGAGCAACTCAGGTGGTGTGTCGATCAACACGACGAGGTCGGGCCACCACGAGTTCATCGCCCACTCGTTGATCTGCCGGAGCTCATCGATCGGTAGGTGGCGGCCGTAGCCCTGGTAGGCGAGGGTGGAGTAGACACTCCGATCGCTCACCACGTGCTGTCCGGTGTTGAGCGCCGGGGTGACGATCTCGTCGATGTGCTGGGCGCGATCCGCGGCGATCAACAAGGCCTCGGCGCGATGTGAGAGGTGGGTGAGCGACGTGTCGTGGAGGATCGCCCGGATGCGCGCCCCGATGTCGGTACCGCCGGTCTCGCGGGTGAGCAGCGCACCGAGATGAGACGCCAATCGAGCCGCGTGGGTGCTCTTGCCCGTGCCTTCGGCGCCCTCGAGTGCGATGTAGCAACCCCTTCCCATACTCGGCGCACCATATCCATCCGGATGAGCTAGGCTGTGTTTGAGAATCAAATCCTGAATATTGAGACGCCGAACAATGAGACATGGAAGCGAACGGAAGAGGGCATGTGGATGGCGGTGACGGTCGCAGCAGCGATCTTTCAAACCTGGCGGACGGCGATGCAACAGCGGCTGCGCTCGCTGCTCTCCGTCAGCGGCGCAGGGTTCGTGCGCTACGTGTGGGGCGCGCCCATAGCGCTCGCCGCGGTTGTCGCCATGGCGGCCGCCGGTCAACGGTTGCCGACGCCCGCGCCACGCTTCTGGGCGTTGATCGCCGGTGGCGGCATGGCTCAGATCGTGGCGACGATCTTGCTGATCAGCGCCTTCGATGCCCGAAGCTTCGCCGTCGGCACGGTGTACTCGAAGACCGAGGTCGTGCAGGTCGCGATCTTCTCGGCTGTCCTGCTCGACGAAGCGCTTCGCCCACTCGGCTGGGCGGCGACCATCGTCTGCCTCGGCGGGGTGGTGGTGCTGGCCGGGGGGCGAACAGTGTTGCGGCACCCCGATCGCGCCGCGGTCCTCGGGCTGTTCGCCGGAACCGGCTTCGGGCTCGCCGCCGTCGCCATCCGCGCCGCCACGCAGGCGTTGGGTGACGCCCCGTCGCTGGTGCGGGCCATCGTGGCGCTGGCGGTGATGAACACGATCCAAACCGTGGTGCACGGCGGCTACCTCGCCGTTCGTCAGCGGCCGCAGATCGGGCTGGCCTTCCGCCACTGGCGTTCCAGCTCGGTGGTCGGCGTGCTCAGCGTGTGTGGCTCGGCCTGCTGGGCATGGGCGTTCGCGTTGCAGAACGCTGCGAAGGTGCGCACCTTCGGCCAGATCGAGTTGGTGTTCACGTTCGCCGTTGCCCACTTCTGGCTGCGCGAACGCCACACCCGCCGGGAATACGCCGGCACAGCACTGGTTCTGGCCGGCGTTGTGGGAGTGATGGTGGCCGGCTGAGTGCGGAATTCGCTCAGGTGGCCTTCTTGGCTGCAGCCTTCTTCTTCGGCGCAGCCTTCTTCGTTGCTGCTTTCTTCGTGGCCCTCGCCTTGCGGGCCGGCGCACCACCTTTTTCGATGATCGCCTCGCGGCGCACGGCGAGCAACTCGAACGCCCGCCCGGGAAGCATGGCGTCCAATCGATCGCCCTTCGACAGCGAAGCGTTGGTCTCGCCGTCGGTCACGTACACGCCGAACTTGCCGTCCTTGGCCACGACCGGCTTTCCGCTCGCCGGGTCATTCCCGAACTCGCGCAGCGGGCCTTTGGCGGCCATGTTCGTCGCGCCGCCACGGCGGAACACCTTGGGCTGCGAGAAGATCTCGAGGGCCTGGTCGAGAGTGATGGTGAGCAGCTGATCCTCGTTGGCGATGTTGCGGAAGTCCTTGCCCTTGTGGACGTAGGGGCCGTAGCGACCGTTGTTGGCGATGATCGCCTCGCCGTCGGCAGGATCGACACCGAGCGTGCGGGGGAGTTGCAGCAGTTCTTCGGCCTCGTCGACGGTCAATCGCTCGAGCACCATCGTCTTGAAGAGACTGGCCATCTTCGGCTTCTCGAGGCCCGGCGGAAGGTTGTCGGGGGAGCCCCACTGCACGTATGGGCCGTAGCGCCCGCTCTTGGCGAAGACGGGGTAGCCGTCGAGCTCGCCGATTGGTTCGTCGCTCTTCGGTGCCGCCAGCAGCTTCAAGGCCACCTCGACGGTCAGCTCGTCGGGCGTGAGGTCGTCGGGCACGCTGGCGGTGTCGTCGCCGCGCTTGACGTACGGCCCGTACTTGCCGGGCTTGACGACGATCGCCTGGCCATCAGCGTCGTTGCCGATGGGGAAGGTGTTGATCTCGGCAGCGTCGATCTCGTCGAGGTTCTCCTCGACCAATCGCTTCAGACCCGGCAAGTGGTCGTCGTCGTCGCCGAAGTAGAAGTGCTGCAGCCAGTCCTGCTTCTGTCGCTCGTTGCGGGCGATCGAGTCGAGGTCTTCCTCGATGCGCGCCGTGAACGCATAGTCGATGAGTTCGCCGAAGTGCTTCTCCATCAACCCGACGACAGCGAAGGCAGTCCACGTCGGCACGAGGGCCTGGCCCTTCTTCCATACGTAGCCACGATCCTGCACGGTCTGGATGATCGATGCCCACGTCGACGGCCGGCCGATCCCCAGCTCCTCGAGCCGTTTGACCAGCGAGGCCTCGGTGTAGCGAGCCGGAGGTGAGGTGGTGTGGCCGTTGGGGGTCAACGATTGGATGTGCACCGCGGCACCGACGACGAGCGGCGGCAACAGCGTCTCGCTGTCGTCTGTGCCGGGCTCGTTGTCGTCGACCGACTCGACGTACACCTGGCGATAGCCAGGGAACGTGATCGTGGTGCCGCTGGCCGAGAAGACTGCGTCAGTGGCGGCATTGCCGCGGGTGGGGTCAGGGGCAGTGGCACCCAGCCGGACGGTCATGGTGGTGCCGGTGGCGTCGGCCATCTGCGACGCCAGCGTGCGCTGCCAGATCATGCGGTACATCGCCAGTTCCTGGCCGCTGAGCTCGGCGGACAGCGAGTCGGGGTTGCGCAGCGGTGTGGATGGTCGAATGGCCTCGTGGGCTTCCTGGGCGTTCTTGGTCTTCGACGAGAACTTTCGCGGTGCAGGAGAGAGGAACTTGTCGCCATAACCGCGCTTCACCTCGGTACGTACCGCCGCCAGCGCCTCGTCGCTGAGGGTGACGTTGTCGGTACGCATGTACGTGATGTAGCCGCGTTCGTACAAACCCTGAGCGACGCGCATCACCTGCGAGGCACTGAGGCGCAACTTGCGTCCTCCCTCTTGCTGCAGCGTCGACGTCATGAACGGCGCCTTCGGCGCGCTGCGGTACGGACGCTCCTCGACCGAGCGCACCGTGAACGCCGAGGTCTGCAGGTTGTCGGCCAGCCCGCGAGCTCGGGTCTCGTCGACCACGACCACGTCCTTCTTGGCGCGCCCGTCGCTGGCGAAGTCCTTGCCAGTGGCCACCTTGGCGTCGTCGAGAGCGACGAGGGTCGCGGTGAACGCGGGTGACGTGGCAGTCAACAGCTCGATGTCCCAGTAGCCGGCCTGCACGAAGGCGATGCGCTCGCGTTCGCGCTCGACGATGAGGCGCACCGAGGGGCTCTGCACGCGACCCGCCGAGAGGCCGCGGTTGACGCGCCGCCAGAGAACCGGGGATACCTCATAACCGTAGAGACGGTCGAGCAATCGGCGCGTCTCCGCGGCGTCGACCAAGCCGTAGTCGATGCCGCGCGGGTTGTTCACCGCGTGATCGATCGCGGTCTTGGTGATCTCGTGGAAGACCATCCGTTTCACTGGGATCTTCGGCTTGAGGTACTCCAGGAGGTGCCAACTGATGGCTTCACCCTCGCGGTCTTCGTCGGTGGCGAGGTACAACTCGCTGGCGTCTTTCATCAGCACACGAAGCTCTTTGATCACCTGCGCGCCATGTGTGGTGAGCTCGTAGGTGGGCTTGAAGCCATTGTCGACATCGATCGACAAACCCTTGCTGGGCAGGTCGGCGACATGGCCCACCGAGGCGCGCACGTCGAATGCGGAACCCAGGAACTTCGAGATGGTTTTGGCCTTCGTGGGCGATTCGACGATGACAAGTGGTTTGGCCATGTTGTTCGTATCGCTACGTGATGGCAGGGGTGCTTGTCAAGGCGCGCTCCTGGCGGAAGGTCAGACGAGCTCTGGCTCGCGCTCCGGCTCGTCGGCGCGGAAACCTTCGACGTTGATCGTCGGCAGCACCCGCTTGAGCGACTTCGGCAACCACCAGTTGCGATCTCCGAGCAGCTCCATGGTGGCCGGGACCAAGACCATTCGAACGATCGTCGCGTCGACCAGCACGGCCGAGGCCAGGCCCAGCCCGAACAGCTTCAGGCTGCGATCGTCGCCCAGGACGAACGCCGAGAACACGCACACCATGATCAGAGCTGCGGCCGTGATGACGCGTGCGGTTACCGCCAGACCATCGGCAACGGCCTCGGCGTTGTCGCCCGTGCGGTCGTAGGCCTCTTTCATCCGCGAGAGCAGGAACACCTCGTAGTCCATCGACAGACCGAAGGTGATCGCGAAGAGCATCATCGGGATCCAGGCGTCGATGGGGCCCTCCTTGCCGATGCCGAACAGGTTCTTGGCCCATCCCCACTGGAAGATGGCCACGATGATGCCGTAGGCCGCACTGACCGAGAGCAGGTTCATGATCACGGCCTTCAGCGGGACCAACAGGCTTCGGAACACGATCATCAACAGGAGGAAGCTGAGGATGAGCACTGCGCCGATCAACAGTGGCAGGCGGCCGGCGAGGTAGTCGGCGAAGTCGATGCTGGCAGCGGAACTGCCGCCAACTCTCACATCGACACCTGTTGCCGGGAGCTCTGTGTTGCGCAAGCGGTTGACGAGGTCCGTGGTGGCTTTGTCTTGTGGCGAGCTCACCGGGTAGGCCTGCCAGAACCAGGTTCCCTTGGAAACTTCGGTTCCCGGCGTGGAGAAGGTGATGTCTTTCTCGGCTGCCAATACAGCGTCGACCAACTTCGCCTTCTCGGGAGTCATCGACGGGTCGGTGCTGGCCAGGAACAACGGACCACTGCTGCCGGCACCGAAGCCGTCGGCCATGAGGTCGTACGCCTTGCGCGCCGTGGTGTCTTCCTTGAGATTGCCGGTGTCGCCGAACCCGAGACGGATCGAGAACAGTGGCAACGCCAGCAGGATGAGGAAGCTGACGCCGATGAGCAGCGGCGGCCACGGCCGACGCTGGATGAGGCGGCTCCAGCGATACCAGAACTGCTGCTCGCGGGGCTTCGAGTGGTGATGAGGGAGGTGCTTGCGCAGGGCGTGGCCGAACGGCAGGAAGCTCACCACCATCACCACGACGGCGATGGCGAAGGCGCCGAGCAGGGCGATGCCGAGGGCCATACCGGTGAACACACCAGCCATCGCCAACACGACGAAGGCACCCACCGCAATGGCCGCGGCCCGCGTGGTTTCCTCGACGCGCCTGCCGGCGAAGCCGATGAGCGCGGGCAGCAACGTGATCGATGCCAGCATCATCACCAGGACGCTGACCGCACTGGCCACAGCGAGCCCACGCACGAAGGCGAGCCCGATGATGAACAAGCCGAGCAACGAGATCATCACGGTGATGCCGGCGAAGATGACCGCTCGGCCGGACGAATCGACCGCCTGCACCACGGCGTCCTCCGGTTCCATCCCCTGGTGGAAGTTCTCGCGGTACCGGGTGACGATGAACAGGGCGTAGTCGATGCCGACGCCGATTCCGATCATTGCCGCGATCTGCGGTGAGAACTCAGGCATGCCGAAGACGTTGGAGAGGATGCCAAGGACGCCGGCACCCACGCCGAGACCGAACAGTGCCGTGCCGATCGGCAAGCCCATGGCGAGCACCGACCCGAACGCGAGCATCAGGATCATGACTGCCGCGAGGATGCCGAGGATCTCGCTCTCGGGCAGCTCGAACCCGGCGAACAACTGACTGCCGTACTCGATCTGCAGACCAGGTGGCCGCACGACGTCGTCGCCGAGCGCTTCGATCTTGTCGGCCAGCTTGATGGTCGCCGATTGGCTGCGCTGGGTGACGCTGAGCTGAGCGAACGAGATCGGCTTCGACTTGCTGTTGAAGTCGGCGCCTTCCGGGCTGTACGGGCTGACGACCTTGACGCCGTCGAGCTTGTCGACCTCGGCGAAGAACGGCTCCATCGCCGCTTTGACAGCGGGATCGTTGGTGCCGTTGGGAGACGTGAAGACGATCTGCGCGGTCCACCCGGCGTCTTCCTTGTTCCCACCGCTCTCCAACGCGTCCTGCACGACTTTCGAGTCGCTGTTCGGCAAGTTGAAGTCGGTGTGGTAGTTGCTGCCGATCGCCCCACCGACTGCGCTGATGCCGATCAGCAGCGGCAGCCAGATGGCGAACACCATGATCCGCCGTTTGCGGAAGCTGAAGCGGGCGAGACGAGCAAGCACTTTGGGTCCCCTCCAATGTCAGTCGACAACCCGCAGGCCATCGGCAGTTGCGTCGGGTGCGACGCTACCCTCAGCATCATCGACGAACGGTGTGACATTCGACTCGGATGGAACGAGGCCTTGGAAACAGCGTGGAACGCACTCGGGCTGAGTGAGGTTCCGGGCAGGGTGATGCGTCTCGATCGAGGTTGGAGCACGGTGCTGCGCGAGCTCGATGCCGAGCCACTGCGCATCCGCAACATCGGTGCCGAGGTGGCTGTCGGCGACTGGGTCGTGCCGTCGGTGGAGCTCGACCGTGTCGAGGCTGTGCTGCCGCGGCGCAGTGCCTTCGTTCGTCGTGCATCGTTCGAGGGCAGCCGTGCCGAATCGCAGACGATCGCCGCGAACATCGACGTGGTCATGCTCGTGCATGCGCTGACGTCTCCACCCAATCAGCGGCGGCTGGAGCGTGAACTGGTGCTGGCGTGGGACAGCGGCGCGCGACCCGTCGTCGTGCTCACCAAACGCGACCTGGTCGACGATCCAGCAGCTTCGGAGAGCTCGCTCCACGCGGCGGCGCCCGGGGTGGCCATCGTCACGGCCAGCGGCATCAGCGGCGACGGGGTCGACGAGTTGGCGGCGTTCGCCGCGGGCAACGCGACCATTGCCTTGCTCGGCGCGAGCGGCGTGGGCAAGAGCACGTTGATCAACGCGCTCGTGGGGCGCGGTGCACAGGCAACTGCAAGGGTCCGCGACGGCGATGGTCGTGGTCGCCACACGACGGTGGCCACAGAGCTCGTACGCCTGCCGGGTGGTGGCTGGTTGATCGATACTCCCGGCGTGCGCGCCGTGAGTCTGTGGAGCAGCGGTCATGGCATCGAGCGAGCGTTCGCCGACGTCTTCGACCTCATGGACGACTGCCGGTTCCGCGATTGCAAGCATGAAGACGAACCAGGGTGCGCTGTTCAGGCCGCCATCGCTGCCGGCCAACTCGACCCGCTGCGGCTGGCAAGCATGAAGCGGCTTGTAGCCGAAGAGCTTGCGCTCGAGGAAGAACAGCGGGTGCAGCTCAAGGCTCAGGATCGACGCGGTGTTCGCAAGGCGCGAGTGAAGTGACCGGCGAACACGTTCCGGTGATCGATCTGGGGCCGTGGTGGGGTAGCGCCCACGACCGGCTCGCGGTTGGTCGCCAGGTCGATGCAGCGGCGCGACGGTTCGGGTTCTTCCAGGTCGTCGGCCACCGTGTGCCACAGCAACGGATCGACGCGATGGTCGAGGCGAGCTCGGCCTTCTTCGAACTGCCGGTCGAGGTCAAGCATCGCTGCACCCCCGCCGACCCGTCGATCAACCGTGGCTACGCCGCGCGCGGCACCGAAGCCCTTTCCTACAGCATCGGTCGCGACGCGCCCCCCGACTTGTTCGAGGCGTTCAACATCGGCGAGGACGATGTCGACTACGACGACCCGTTCTACGCCGCCGAGCGGCGTGGCGCGTTCGCTCCCAACATATGGCCGGACGAGCCCGCGCTGCTGCGCCCTGCAATGGTCGGCTACTTCGATTCGGCCCGACACCTGGCGCTCACCCTCACCGAGGTGTTCGCCGTCGCCCTCGGTCTGCCCGAGGGTTGGTTCTCCACGTACGTCGACCGCTCGACCACCACGATGCGCGCCATTCGCTACGAACGTCGTGCCGGTGAACCCGACCCGCTTCCCGGCCAGCAGCGGATGGGCGCACACACCGACTACGGAATCGTCACGGTGCTCTACGCCGAGGCGGTCGCCGGCTTGCAGATCGTGGCGCCGAGCGGCGAATGGATCGACGTCGTCCCGGCCGACGGAGGAATGGTCATCAACCTCGGCGACCTCACCGCTCAGTGGACCAACGATCAATGGCGCTCCACGGTGCACCGGGTGGTTCCTCCATCTGCGCAGGTCGGTGGACCGGTCGTGCGCCGCAGCGCCGCCTTCTTCCTCGACGGCAACTGGGACGCTGTGATCACCTGCCTGCCGACCTGCACCAATGCCGACAACCCGCCGCGCTACTCGCCAGTGACCGCCGGTCAACACCTCATGGCCAAGTTGATGGGCCCGCGGTTGCTACGTGCCAGCGACGCAGTGGACACCTCGGGCGACCGCGGTCGCTGATCGCGGTACAGCGAGTGCCAGAACCTTTCGCGCCGCACTCTACGTTTGCACTATGGAATTCGCCTTCACCGACCGCTGCAACGAGTATCGAGCATCGCTGCTCAGCTTCATGGACGAGTGCATCTACCCGAATGAGCCCGTCTACCACGAACAGCTGCGGGCCAGTGGCGACCCGCACCATCACCCGGCGGTGATGGAGAAGTTGAAGGCCGAGGCTCGCAAGCGCGGGCTGTGGAACCTCTTTCAGCCACACAAGGACTGGGGCCCGGGTCTGACCAACGCCGAGTACGCACCGCTCGCCGAGATCATGGGTCGCAGCACCATCGCCAGCGAGGCTTGCAACT
>DATAJN010000273.1:0-4393 GCA_036262105.1 Ilumatobacteraceae bacterium | reverse complement strand
GACCACCGAGCCCCCCGTGCCACTCACCCTGCCGATCGCCACGCTGCCCGTCGAGACGATCCCTCCTGAGACGATCCCGCCCGACACCACCCCCCTCGCCGGCAACAAGACAGTCCTGTCGTCTGCCGACCTGGTTCCCGTCGGCGACTACACCTTCGCCGACGCGCCCAAAGAAGCGACCACCGGTTTCGAGACACTGCTCGACTTGGCGCCATCGATCGCCGCCCAATCCGGTCGCATCACCGGCGTTGACGTCATCGACTCGAGTGGGAAGACGATGGGGCGCGTCTTCGCCTTCGAATCCGACACCGATCCCCTCACGCCGGGTTCGTTCGAAGACGTCACCCCCTTCATCACCAGCGACACGCCGACGACCCCCAAGACCGTCGGCACACTCGACGGCCTGGCGTGGACCGACCCCGATGGCACCGTCAACTTCCTCGTCGGCGTGTCGAACGTCGTGCTGTGGGCCTTCGCTCCATCACAAGATCTCCTCGATGCGGCGTTGCAGGCGTGGGGCGAGAGCATCTCGCAGTAGCGCTCCACGTGCCCCTCCAACTGACGTTCGTCACCTCCGCCAAGCGGTACGTCGACCTTCCCGATTCACCTGGGGAGGTCGCGATCGTCGGCCGTTCCAACGTCGGTAAGTCCTCGCTGATCAACGCCCTGGCAAACCGCCGGCAGCTGGCGAAGGTGTCGAACACGCCCGGTCGCACGCAGCTCATCAACCTGTTCACCCTGCCCAGCGGGGCGACCGTCGTCGACCTGCCGGGCTACGGCTACGCCGCGGTGCCCGGGCGGGAACGAGCAACGTGGCAAGCCATGATCGAGGGCTACCTGCTGGAACGGGAGCCGTTGCTCCTGGTGTTCGTGCTGGTCGACGGCGAGATCGGGCCGACCAAGCTCGATCTGCAGATGCTGGCCTGGTTGCAGGCCAACGACGTGCCCTACCAGATCGTGGCGACGAAGCTCGACAAGGTCAAACCCTCGAAGCTGGCCGGGAGGCGCCAACAGCTCGCCCGGGCGTGTCATCTCGAGGAGGCCGACGTGCTGTGGGTCAGCGCCAGCAAAGGCACCGGTATCGACCGCCTCCAGGCACACGTCCATGCCATGCTGAACGCCACGGGTTGACAAATATCCAACCCTACGTATTGCGGCAAGATCGCCACGTGGAGTAGTCTCAGTCGTGGTGGCGGGACGGGACCCCCGCGGGCCAGTGGATGGGTATCGGTATCAGGGATGAACTTCGTAATGATGACCCGCCTCAACTATCCTGCCGACGCTTCGCGATCGGAGAAGCTGCGCTGGCTGGTGTCGCGCTGCGAACCGCTCCTGCTGATCGTGTTGTGCACGCATTACCTGCTGCGTACGTCCGTGTGGCCGGTGTCGATTCCCGTGCTGATCGGTGCGATCGCGGGTTGCGCGCTGGGGCTCTTCGGTCTCGTCTATGGCACCAACATCCGGCTCGGCCTCGTACGCGCAACGGTCGCTACTGCGCTGCTCATGGCGATGTCGTCGGTGCTGTCGCACCATCTCGTCGATCTCATCCCGTGGTTCTCGGTGCTGGGCATCTGCTATCCGCTCGTCTTCGGAATCCGCCGGGCGTACCCCTTTGTCATCGCCAACGCGATCGGCGTCGGTGTGGCCGCGACGTCGGCCTTCGGCGTCACTTCGGGCCTGCTGCGTGTTCCGCTTGTTCTGATCGGCGGCATCCTGGCCGGCCTCGTCGCCGACGCGCTCGAGGAGGCCACCACATCGGCCTCGACGGCAACGCGTGACGCGGCGCGAGCGACGACGAGCGAGAACTACCTACGAACGGTGCTCGATACGGCACCGATCGGAATCATGGTGATCGGTCACGACACCGAAGATTCATTCATGAACGCTCGGATCGCCGAGTACCTCGATACGACGCCGGTGCTCAGCGATGTCGGAGCCTTGCAGTCGTACCTCGATCCCGCCGATCAGCACATCTTCGAGGCCATCCAGTCGGAGGTCGCCAAGGGCGAGACAGCTACGTACAACTGCCGGCTGCAGTTACCGCACGCCGGAACGCGCAACGTGCAGATCGTCGCTGCCCCAGCCGTCGACCACAACGGGCACCATGCCGGCACCGTCATCGTCGTACGCGACATGAACGACGAGGGCGGGCGACGGCGCGAGATGGAACGGTTCCGCGCCGTTGCCGACGCCACGACCGACCTCGTCGCCATCGCCTCCTTCGGCGACGGCAGCAACTACCTCAACCCTGCGGGCGAGCGGTTCTTCGGCGCCAACCCGCTGAACCGTAACGACACGTTGAAGTTCATCCCGGAGGAGTACCGCGAGACGATGTTCGCCGAGATCGGCGAGGCCATCCGCGACGGTGGCACCTGGAGCGGAGAGATCGAGATGGTCGATCAAGACGGCGAACGCCACCCGATGTCGGGAGTCGCCGTCGGCATCCGCGACGAGAAGGGCAAGCTCGAAGGTTTCGCTGTCACGTATCGCGACCTGTCGGATCGCAAGCGGCTCGAGGCGAGGCTCGCCCACGACGCCGGCCACGACGCTTTGACCGGGCTGCCCAACCGTCAGCAACTGTTCCACTTGCTGACGAACACCATCGGTGACCGCGAACGAATGGCCGTGATGTTCTGCGACCTCGACGATTTCAAGGTCGTCAACGACAGCCTCGGGCACTCTGTCGGCGACCGGTTGCTCCAGGTCGTGGCCGACCGCTTGCAGACCGCCACTCGCGGCGGAGACATCGTCGGGCGCCTCGGCGGCGACGAGTTCCTCGTCGTCTGCCGCAACATCGGCACCGATAGTGAAGTGGCAGCCATCGCCGATCGTCTGCTCGGCGCGGTGAAGGCGCCGATCAGTCTCGACGGCCGTGAGCACGTCGTGTCGATGAGCGTCGGCGTCGCCTTCGGCATCGGATCCGACCCGGCCAACGAAATCGTGCAACGAGCCGACCTGGCGATGTATGCCGCCAAACAAGCGGGTCGGCGACGCATCGCTATGTTCGACCAGACGATGCGCCGCCAGGTCGATGACCGTCTCGACATGGAACGCGAGCTCCGCGCTGCCTTCCGCGACAACCAGCTGTCGTTGCACTACCAGCCGATCGTCAACACCGGCAGCCGCGAGGTACTCGGCTTCGAGGCACTCGTGAGGTGGCAACACCCCACCCGCGGCCTGCTCCTGCCTGGCAAGTTCATGGGGATCATCGAAACGGGCGGGTTCTCCACGCAACTGGGCGAGTTCGTGCTCAACGAAGCGGCTCGCGCGGCGTCATTGCTGCGGCTGCGTTCGCCCAACCTGAGCATGTCGATCAACCTCTCGGCGGCAGAGCTCAACGATGGCAACCTCGTCGAGAACGTCGCCAAGGCCATCACTCGGGCCGGTATCGGGGCGTCGGCGCTCACCGTCGAGATCACCGAAGACATCGTGATGGCCGACATCGTCGCCGCCAGACCCCAGCTCGACGAGCTGCACGGGCTCGGCGTGCGCATCGCCATCGACGACTTCGGCACCGGATATTCGAACCTTGCCTTGTTGCGACAGTTCTCTGCCGACTTCGTCAAGATCGATCGCAGCCTGATCAACGGTCTCGACGGCGAGCGCGGCGGCAGTGAGTTCGTCCGGCTGATCCTGTCGCTGGCTCACGAGCTGGGTTTTGCACCGATCGCCGAGGGCGTCGAAACCGAAGCCCAACTCGACGAGCTCATCCGGCTCGAATGCAAGATGGCCCAGGGTTTTCTCTTCGCCAAGCCGATGACCCTGGCCGATGCGCTGGCCTTCGCCAGCAGCGGAGCGTACGGACAGCGAGTATGAGACGCCGGTAGGCTGAGGTCCGATTGACGTCGCTGAGCGATCATCGTCCTGAGGTAGACGGCATGGCACAGATGCAGAAGGTGAGCTGGCGCACGGTGGGCTACGCCGCGCTCGGCGTCACTGCGATCATCGCTGCAGCCGTCGGAATCGTGCACAGCGACGGGGTTCGCCCGATCTCGATGAAGTCGAGCGCGGCCACTCGCTGGCTCGTCTACCAGCCCGGGCAGTTGCTCGTGCTCGCCGACGGGTTGTCCGGCAAGGTCCTGGCCAAGATCGAGGCCAAGTCGGAGGACTCCCACCAGATCGCGGTGCAAGGTGCCGGTGGAGCATTTCTTCTTGCTCCGTCACTGGGCACCGCGCGGTCCGTGTCGACCGCCAACCTGCAGTTGGGTACACCGCAAAATCTCAGTGCGCTGTCGGACACCACCACCCGCGACGAGCTCGGTGTGGGCACCACGGGCCTGACCGTCGTCAACACAGATGCCGACACCGCCAACATCGTCGCCGCCGGCGATGTCACCCGCCCGATCAAGGTACCCAAGTCCGACGATGCGCGCGTCGCCCGCGACGGCAGCAT
>DATAJN010000272.1:0-8133 GCA_036262105.1 Ilumatobacteraceae bacterium | reverse complement strand
GAACCAGCTGTCCTCGTACCTCAAAGAGGTTCATCCGGAAATCGTGTTCGGCGTGCCGCGGGTGTGGGAGAAGATCTACAACGGTGTCAACGCGGCGCTCGCCAGCGACCCGGCCAACAAGGCCAAGTTCGATGAGGCCGTGGCCGCTGCACTTGCAGTCAAAGCGGCCGAGCGCGCCGGAACCGCCACGCCGAAGCAGCTCGAGACGTGGGCATTCCTCGATGCAGTGGCGTTCGCCAACGTCCGCGCTCTCACGGGTCTCGATGCCATCGTCACCGCGGTCTCCGGCGCCGCGGCCATTCCGCGCTCGATCCTCGAGTGGTACAACGCGATCGGAGTGCCCCTCAGCGAGATCTACGGGATGAGCGAGTCGAGTGGCCCGATGACCTGGAGCCCGCAGGCAAACCGGCCCGGATACGTCGGCCAGGCCATCCCAGGTTGCGAGGTCGTGCTCGGCGACGACAACGAAGTGTGGTGTCGAGGCGGCAACGTCTTTCCCGGCTACTTCAAGCAGCCCGCGCAGACTGCGGCGACGCTCGTCGATGGATGGCTGTACTCCGGCGACATCGGTGAGTTCGACGACGACTACCTGCGCATCGTCGACCGCAAGAAGGAACTGATCATCACCTCCGGCGGCAAGAACATCAGCCCGGCGAACCTCGAGGCCGCGTTGAAGACCATTCCGCTGATCGGCCAAGCGGCAGCGATCGGTGACAACCGCAAGTTCTGCACGGCGATCCTGGTACTCGATCCGGAATCCGCAGCGGTGTGGGCACGGTCGCACGGTAGGGAATCGGAGTCCGTCGTCGAGTTGGCGGCCGATCCGGCGCTGCGGTCGGAGGTCCAAGAGGGTGTCGACGAGGTCAATGCGCAGTTTGCCCAAGTCGAGCAGATCAAGAAGTTCACGCTGGTCGGTGAGGAGTGGCTGCCCGACAGCGACATGCTGACGCCGACGTCCAAGCTCAAACGTCGGGGCGTCACGGCACATTTCGCCGCCGAGATCGAAGCGATGTACGCCGGCCTCGACTAGGAGCCGAGCTTGCCGAAGATCCGCTGCAGGGCGACGATGTCGGTGTCGGAGAGAACGCTGGCGAAGTGCTGCTGCACCATGCGCCGATAGGTGATGTTGGCGTCACGCCATTCCGCTCGACCCTCGCGGGTGAGCCTGACGGTGACTGCGCGCTTGTCGTCGGGAGTGGGCGTCGCGGCCCGACTGACGAAACCGTGCTCCTCGAGCCGGTCGAGGCGACGCGACAGACTCGACGGCAGTTCGTGCAGCGCGTCGCAGAGCTCGCCGACGCGCATGGCCCCACCGGCGGCCTGCAGCGCGGCCAAGACCTCGAACCACGTCAACGGCAGCTCGTAGTCGTCGACCAAGCCGGCTTCGACCTTGCGCTGAACATCAGCAACGACAACACCAAAGGTGCGCCATGTAGCGACCCGATCGGCGTCGAGGCGCGGCACGTATCAGCCAGTGGCTTTGAGTGCGGCAGCGAACGCCGCGAGACCGAGATCGATCTCCCGCTCGTTGACCACGAGCGGCGGCATCCAACGCAGGCACTTTCCGTAGGTGCCGGCGTTCATCACGATCATGTGGCCCTCTTCGAGGCAGTGCTTCTGGATTGCGGCCACTCGTGCCGCGTCGTGGAACTCGGTTCCGACCATCAGACCGAGCCCGCGAACCTGGGCGATGACATCGTGCTCTTGTTGCAGTTCACGGATGCCCGCCTGCAACTGCTCGCCGCGAGCCACGACGTTCTCCAAAAATCCGGGCTCGCTCATCACCTCGATCGTGGCCAGTGCCGCGGCACAACCCATGGCGTTGCCACCGTAGGTACCGCCGTGGCTGCCTGTCGGCCACTTGTCGTCGAGTTCCCGACGCGTGCCGAGGGCACTGAAGGGGAAGCCGCTGGCGATGCCCTTGGCCATGCAGATGACATCGGGCTCGATCCCGTAGTGCTCGACGGCAAACATCTTTCCGGTACGTCCGAAGCCGCTCTGCACCTCGTCGGCGACGAACAGGATGCCGTACTGGCGACAGCGCTCGACCAGGCCGGTGATGAACGCGTGGGGTGCAGGGATGTAGCCACCTTCGCCCAGCACTGGCTCGAGGATCACGGCGGCCGTCTCGTCGGGTGCGGTCATCGACTTCAACAGGTGATCGAACCCCTTCAACGCCTCGGCGACCGCGGCGTCTTGGTCGGCCGCCAGCGGGTCGGGGTACGGGGCAATGAACACACCGGACGGCAGCGCGAAGTGGCCGGACCGATAACCGGTCTTCGACGTTGTCATGGCCATCGCCATGTGGGTGCGGCCGTGGAAGCTGCCGCTGAACACGATCGTGTGGGGACGCTTGGTGACCTGCTTGGCCAGCTTGATGGCGGCCTCGGTGATCTCGGCTCCTGAGTTGGCGAAGAAGAACGTGTCGATCGAGCCGGGCGACAGCTCAGCAAGCTTGGCAGCGAGGGGCTCGAGCAGATCGTGCTTGTAGACGTTGACTTGGGCGTGGATGAAGCGCTGCGCCTGCTCGCCGATTGCCTTGGCTACGTGCGGATGTGCGTGGCCGGTGGAGTTGACGGCTATCCCCGCGGCGAAGTCGAGGTACTCCTCACCATCCGTGGTGGTGACCCAGCACCCTTTGCCGCTGGCGACCTGCAGCGGAGTGACCGAGAACCACACGTTGGACAGATGAGATTCGGTTGCCATGTGCCAATGCTACGCCCCCGCTGTCACGCGGTCGAGGGGCATCGCCGGTCAGTTGGCGAACGCTGCCGCCAGAACGTCGGCGTACGTGTCGGCGAGATGGAAGGTCATCACGTTGCGGACCTTCTCGGGCACGTCCTCGAGATCCGGGCCGTTGCGTTTCGGCAGGATCACTTCGGTGAGCCCGGCCCGATGCGCGGCGAGAACCTTCTGCTTGACGCCGCCGATCGGCAGGACCTTGCCTTGCAGCGTGATCTCACCGGTCATGCCGACCGTCGGCTTGACGGGGCGGCCGGTGAGCAGCGAGACCAGCGCGGTGGTCATGGTGACACCCGCAGATGGCCCATCTTTGGGAACGGCACCGGCGGGCACGTGAACGTGCACTCGCTTGTTCATCGACGCCACATCGACGCCGAGTTGTTCGGCGTGCGAGCGGACGTAGCTGAGAGCGATCTGAGCGCTCTCCTTCATGACGTCGCCGAGCTGGCCCGTGAGGGTCAACGACGGCTCGCCGTCGACGGCCAGCGGAAAGGCCGTGGTTTCGATGAACAGGACATCGCCGCCCATTCCGGTGACCGCCAGACCTGTGGCCACACCAGGAACGTCGGTGCGCTCCGGAACCTCGTCGTCGACCTTGACCCTGCCGAGCCACGTGCGCACGTCGTCGACATCGACTTCGAGAGGTGTCGACCCCTGGCCGACGGCCACCTTGGCGGCGATCTTGCGGGTCAACTTGCCGAGCTCGCGCTCCAACGAGCGCACGCCGGCCTCGCGTGTGTAGCCACTGATCGCTGCCCGCAGGGCAGCCTCAGTGACCGTGACCTCATCGACGCGCAGACCGGCCTGCTGGATCTGGCGCGGCAGGAGGTACCGCTCCGCGATGAACACCTTCTCATCGTCGGTGTAGCCGTCGAGCCGGATGAACTCCATGCGGTCGAGCAGCGGCATCGGGATGGTGTCGGTGACGTTGGCTGTGGCGATGAAGATCACGTTGCTGAGATCGAGCTCGACCTCGAGGTAGTGATCGCGGAACGTGTGGTTCTGCGCGGGATCGAGAACTTCCAACAGCGCGGCCGTCGGGTCGCCACTCCAGCCGCCCGGGCTCAACTTGTCGACCTCGTCGAGCAACACGACCGGGTTCATGGTGCCGGCCTCGATGATGGCCCGAGCGATGCGGCCGGGCTGGCTGCCCACATAGGTTCGTCGGTGACCGCGGATCTCGGCTTCGTCGCGCACGCCTCCGAGGGCGACGCGCACGAACTTGCGACCCATGGCGCGAGCTATGGATTCGCCGAGGCTTGTCTTGCCCACGCCTGGGGGACCGACCAGGGTCATGACTGCACCCGATTGACGCGATGAGGTGACGGCCACATCGTCGGTGGCGACGTCGGCGACGCGACTCAATCTCAACTTGCGCACGGCGAGGAACTCGACGATGCGGTCCTTGACCTCGTCGAGGCCGTAGTGGTCGGCGTCGAGCACTTGCCGGGCCGCGTCGAGGTCGAGCTGATCGTCGCTGCGCGTGTTCCACGGCAGCTCGAAGATGCGGTCGAGCCAGGTTCGGATCCACGAATGCTCCGGTGATTGCTGACCCGTGCGCTCCAACCGGTCGATCTCCTTGTTGACCGCGTTCGACACCTTCTCCGGAAGAGCCAGCTCGGTGACCTTGGCGCGGTACTCGCCGACGACGTCGTCGTCGCCTTCGCCCAGCTCCTTTCGGATGGCCGCCAGCTGCTGACGAAGTAGGTACTCGCGCTGTTGCTTGTCGACACCTTCGGTGACGTCGGCGCGGATCTGAGCCGTGACCTGTAGCTCGGCAAGATGATCCTTGGCCCAGCTCATGACTAGATCGACACGGTCGCCGACATCGACGGCCGCGAGAATCGCGGCCTGATGGCCAGGGTCGGCCTCGCTCCACGTGGTGACGGCATCGGCGAGCTGGCCGGGGTCGGCGACGCTGCGCAGGATCTCGGGCAGTCTGCGGCTGCCGCGCAGCTTGGCGATCTCTTCCAACACCACACGCAGCTCACGCGTGACGGACTCGACTCGCGGGGTGGGCCGGGCATCGTTGAGCAGGACGAGGTCGGCGTGATCGCTGCCTCGCTCGCTCGGGTGACGAGCGATGATCTGTGCCCGCACCTCGGCCTGCACGATGGCGGCCATCTCTCCGTTCGGCATCGCCCCCGCATTGGGCACCCTGGCGACGACGCCGATGTCGCCAGCGGCTTCGTTGTGCAGCACCAGCCGACCGTCGCCCGCGGCGGCCGATTGCACAGCGGCGCGCGACGCATCGGACGACAAGGTGAGCGTGAACACGGTGCCCGGCAGAACCACCGCCGGGACAGCGAGGACTGGAAGGGTGAGCCGGCGGGTCTCGAGATCTGTCATACCTGGAGAGGGTAACGACAGGAAACTTGAGTTACTACCACTCAGGATTTCTGCTCGGCGTGTGCAGCATGGGTCAGGGCGTCGTCCCAGGAGGCCCGGGCGGCCAGCAATCTTCGGTATGGCATCACCAATTTCGGCAGGTTGACCCCGAGAACGCCACGTAGACGCCCGGAATGGCCGTACAGCGCCACGAAGTGTCCGTCGGGATCACCAGCGACCAGTCGAACCTCGTCGCCACCGTGGGCCCGCCCGACGAACTGGATGCGGCTGTCGAACTGGTCGCTCCAGAAGAACGGCACCGGTGCGTAGGGAGTGGCGGGCTCGCCCGCCAGTTCGGCGAGGAGGTTCAAGGCGGCCGCGGCGCCCTGTTCCGCGGCATTGGTCCAATGCTCGACCCGCATCTCCTCGCCGGCTTCGCCGAACAGGCCGTTGACCCAACGCGCACAGTCTCCTGCGGCATAGATCCCGGCGGCAGCACGCAACGTGTCGCTGCAGACGACACCGTCACGAAGCTCCAAACCAGAGCCTTCCAGCCATCGAGTCGACGGATCGACCCCGATCCCGACGACCACCACCTCGGCGACGACGAGCTCACCATCGCTGAGCCGCACACCCCTTACCCGGCTGCCATCGCCTTCGATGCCTTCGACCCGCACGCCGCATCGAATGTCGACACCGTTGCGGCCGTGCACTCTGGCGACCACCTCGCCCATTTCGGTGCCCAGGGCGCGGACCAACGGGACCGGAAGGCCCTCCAGGATGGTCACGGGGCAACCGCGCTGGGCTGCCGTAGCGGCCACTTCGAGACCGATGAAACCAGCTCCGATCACGACGAGACGCGGCCGATCCTCGAGCCGGCGACGCAGGGCGAGCGAATCCTCGAGCGTGCGCAGAACCGTGACGCCGTCGAGGTCGGGCTGGTTCGGAAGCCGTCGAGGCTCGCTGCCGGTGGCGATGATCACTCCATCGCCGGCCACGGCGTCGCCGTTGTCGAGCATCACCTCCCGGCGGGCGACATCGAGCGCGGTCGCGGCGACCCCCGGCCGCGCGTCGAGGTCGAGTCCCTCGATCTCGGCCGGGTTGCGCAGCTGGATCCTGTCGGGCTCCCACTCGCCCTTCAAGAACGTCTTGCTGAGCGGCGGCCGGTCGTAGAACATCTGTTGCTCGGAGCCGATCACGGTGATCGTTCCCACGTAGCCGGCGGTGCGCAGCGACTCGCAGGCGCGTAGCCCCGCTAGCGAAGCGCCAACGACGACGATCCGTTCCATCGGGATCAGCTTCGCGCATCGCCGTACGATCTCGATGATGCGCGAAACGATCACACTCGAAAGCTGGCGGGGACCATGGCCGGACAACGACAAGGATGCGAACCTGAAGGCCGACATCGCCCTGTACGCGCCGGTCGATCCGTTGCGCACCGTCCGCGGGCTGTCGGAGTCGATCGACGTCCCGGTGGGCGCCATCGTTCACTACGTGCTGGCACGCTGGGCGAGCGAAGGCGCCTCGGGCCTGTTGGAGCTGGGGCCGACCATGTCGCGGCGGCTGCAGAAGGTCTGCAGCCAGGCCGAGGAGGACGGCTCGGACAGCGCCCGGCTTGCCGCGTACGACCAGTTGCGACAGATGATCGAGTGGCTCAACTATCCCCTCGATCATCCCGAGGTCTACGACGTGTAGCTAGGTGCAGTCGGTGCAATGCACATCGAGGTCGGGTTGCCGGCGAATGAGATCGCTCACCCAATCGACCAGCGGGACGCCCTCGACCGTTTCGGTGTAGAACTCGGGCTTGCTCAGCACGGTGTGCGATTGGCCGGGCGAGATGTAGCTGTGCAGATCGACCCCGCCTTTTTCGATCTCGGTTTCGTTGGCATCGATGAGCGACACCAGGTCGTCGGCGGGGAAGCCGGCCAGACCGGCGAACAACTTCTGCACCGCGTCGAACGCGTAATCGTGACGGCCGAAGATGATGTCGGGGTCGTGCTTGTTGGCCTGAACAAGGAGGCCGGGCAGGCTGAAGTCGGCGGCGGTCAGCCCACTGTTCTCCGGCCACAGTGGGATGGCGTCGGCGACGCCCCACAACTGTCCGATCAGACCGTTGACCGCCGGGACGTCGGGGTACGCACCAGACCCGTCGGCGAGCACCGTGATGTCGGCGTTGGGCAGCAGGTCGTGGGCAAGGCCGGCGTACAGCGGGGTCGGTGCCGAACCGGCACTCTCTCCCGCCACCACGATCTGAGTCGCGTTGGGGAAGTGCGTGGCCAGGTCGTCGAGCGCGGCGGTTGCATTGAACGAGCCCTTGTGCTGAACGGTGAGCTGCGGCCCGTAGACGTGCGTGGCCGTTCCGAGGTGCACGTCGCCCGTGCAGTACGGAGCGAACACGAACGAGTAGTCGCCCAGCGGGTTGCGCGGATCGGTGAAGTCGAAGACACCACTTGTGAACGTGTTGGGATCATCAGCAGCCCCCAACTTGACTCGATATGTGTTGCTGTCGAACGCACAAGTCGTGGCGTCGAAGCACGCTCCTCCGCCCTGCAGGAAGAACACGACCTTCGTGGGATCGCCTTGATGGACCCAGTAGCTGTATGGGCTTCCGTCGGCGCACATGCACTGGCTCGGGGCGGTGACCTGTTGCCACGCTGCGATCGGCACAGTCGTGGTGGTTGTGGCCACAGTCGTTGGTGACAGGGTGGTCGTTGCGTCACTCGTGGGAGGCGCAGCCGTGGTGCTCACTTCGATTGCCGGAGCCGAGGTGACGGCCGCCGGCGATGTCGGTGAACTGGACGATGAATCGGAGCAAGCCGCAACCACGCCCAACAGGGCCAGAGCGATGGCCGCGGCGCGCTTCACCTGGCTACTACGGCATCGAGCGACGACCGAATGGTGGTGACCAGCAGTTCGAGCTCGTCGTCGGAGATGACGAACGGCGGGGCCACCATCACTGCGCTCGGCACCGGGCCCGACCCGGCGGGGTAGATCCACACGTCACGTGACAACGCCTCGGCAATCACGTCGAGGTGCGGGACGTTCAACTCGATGCCGTAGAAC
>DATAJN010000271.1:0-3965 GCA_036262105.1 Ilumatobacteraceae bacterium | reverse complement strand
GCAGTGATCGGCGCCAATCTGAACCCGATTTCCGGCGATGCGGCTGGCGAGCCGGCTCTTGCGGCAGCCATCTTCTTGCACCGCAACTCGTACTCAGCCTCCGGGGCTTCCAAGCCGACCAGCGGATGCGTCTCCCTCAGCGAGGACGACCTCGAATACGCCCTGCGATTGATCGATCCCAGCCTCGGAGTGCAGTTTGCCATCGGTGAGTCGTCGTGGCTGCGGACTTCGGCCTAGCTCGCGCGTCTGCATCGGTTGTTCGAATCGACCCATCAATCTGAACATCGCGATCGCCCCGCCGAACAACGCGACGCCGACCGGACCAGAGCCCGCCGTCGTGCCACCAAGCGACACCCATACTGCGAAGAAGGTCAGCAGCGCGACGAGCAGTGACAGCGACTTGACGCGTTGAACGCCGAGGCGATCGCGGAATGCCGAGATCAGTGCGGCCACGAACGCGGCGCAGGCAATGATGAAGATTGCCGCGAGCAATGCGGTGCCGTCATCGTCGTTCGACGGGGTGACCTCGGCTTGACGCAACCGTGTGCGCTCCTGCGAAGAAGCCACGTGCATCTCCGTGATGGTGATTGCCTGAACAGGCTCATGATCACCGACGGTCGGGGTCGCAGAAATCCCTTTGAGCAGGCTCAACCCTGCCTCTACGAACCCGATGGAGGTGTAGTCGGGGTCGAGTTGCGGGCTCTTGACGAGCACGAGCATGAGGGTCGGTATGTCGCCGGGCTTGCCGCTGTCGTACACGCTCAGCGCACCGCGAAGATTGCCCACCTTGAGACGTTCGACGGGCAATCCGGCCAGCCGAGCGGTGCCGGGAGCTCCGACGATCTGCACGTAGAACTGCGGCGCGACTCGCACGACACTCGAGCCATTGAAATCCCCCTGGGCGAGGGCGCGCATGAATTGCTTGACGTGCTCCGGGGCGTTCTCCGGCGCCATCGCGATCAGGATGGTCCCCTCGGAGGTAGTCACGACAATGCGTTGATTCGTCTCGGGCGGCGTGTACGCGTCACACGGGGCGGCGACCATCATGGCTCCTAGACACGCCAGACCGCTGAGGGTGACCAGGCGACGGGTGTGCCGGAGACGTTTCATCAGTGGCCGCTCACGGCTCGCAGCGACGACGACAGTGGCGATCGAGCCGCAGGGTTGCGCAATCGCCAGATGACACCGTCGACGAAGAAATGATGGACCTGGACGCCGGCGAGCATGACAGCGGTGCTGAATGCCATTGTCTTGCCGAGATGGCTGCCCAGATGTGGCAGCGCCCAGAACAGTGCGTATCCACCGGCAATGTTGATTGCCATCCACCGCGTCGACTCCGACCAGACGTATCGCACGGATGGATCACGATGTCGTTCGGTGAGCCCCTCCTTGAGCTGCACGCTCCACGCGATGAGCAGGTACTGCAACGAGTGGAAGAAGGGCACCATGTAGGCGAATTGTCCGGCAGGTGTGGCGACGAACCACACGTACTGCGTGAAGGCCGGCAGGAGCACGATCGGTGGCACTCGTGGTCCGCCATTGGCGATCTTCCACATCAACAGGGCAATCGTGGCGGCAAGTGCGACCCACATCACCTTGGTCAGCGTTTCCGGAAGCCAGACCGGCACACCCAACGTGGGGTAGTCGACGCCGTAGAACGCGTTGACGTGGAGGCCGACCTCGGCCCAGGCGTTCTGGACGACGAAGGTCAAGAAGATGAACGCGGTGAGGCAGTTCCGCAGCCAGCCGTCGATCACGAATCCTGTCCTGCGGGCGTAGACCATGGTGATGCCGAGTGTCTGCCCGGAGAAATGGTATGGCGACCAGAGGAGGTACAGCTTGATGAACAGGGGCGCGATCGCGTCAGGCGACAGATAGCAGCCGATGATCGCGGCGACCACGACCATCGGAGTGACGTAGCTGGTCAGAGGGTACTGAGCGATGGATGCTCGTGAGTGATACAGCCGGTAGTTGGTCGATGCGAAATGTGGGTAGTTGCACACCCACACGAGCGTGGCGGCGAGTGATGCCACCGATGGGGACGCCGCCAATTGAGGTCGGAGGCGGAAGATGGCATAGAGCAGCACTGATGCTCCGCCGATCAGCAGCGCATCGATGGGTGCGTTGACGAAATAGCGATCGGTGGTCGTTGAGGGCGAGCGCGTCACTCCCATCGAGGTCACCGCCACCGTGCTCATGCCGGAATATTGCCACACGGCTTAAGTCTTCGCTCTGCCCGGCGGGCGCGTTGATCCATTCGGCCTACTGATTCGTACAGTCGTGTGAGAGGGCGGCGCTAACGTGACCGCACGGACGAGCGAAGGGGGAATCGATGCCGCTCAGCACGATGCAGGACTATCCGTTGACGATGCGACCGATCTTCGAACATGGACGCACGGTTCACGCCAACAGCAAAGTGATCACCTTTACCGGCGACGGGTATACGGAGGCGACATTCGCGGAGGTCGCCAATCGCGCCGACCAGTTGGCCGCGGCACTGACCAAATTGGGTGTGAAGGCTGGCGACCGCGTCGGCACCTTCATGTGGAACAACCAGACGCACCTCGAGGCGTACCTGGCGGTGCCGTGCATGGGAGCCGTGCTGCACACCTTGAACATTCGCCTCTTTCCCGAGCAACTCAGCTACGTCATCAACCACGCCGAGGACCAGGTCATCATCGTCGATGCATCGATCATCCCGTTGCTCGCCAAGGTGCGCGATCAGTTGACCACGGTCAAGCACATCATTGTCAAAGGAGCCGGCGACACGTCAGCGCTGGGGGACACGCTTGATTACGACACGTTGCTCGCTGCCGAGCAGCCTGGCTACACATACCCGGACCTCGACGAGCGTACGGGCATGGCGATGTGTTATACGAGCGGCACCACCGGCAATCCCAAGGGGGTGATGTACAGCCATCGCAGCACCTTCCTGCATTCCATGATGGTCACCTCGACTGCCAACATCGCCCTCGCCGAGAACGACAGGATGCTGGTCATCGTTCCGATGTTCCACGCGAACGCGTGGGGAGTGCCGTATGCAGCATGGATGATCGGGGCCGACCTGGTGTTTCCGCAGCAGTTCCTGCAAGCCGTGCCGCTCGCCCGGATCATCGAAGAGACCAGGCCGACGTTGACCGGTGCGGTGCCTACCGTGCTCACCGACTTGTTGAACAACGGCAAGGCCGCGGATCTGTCGTCGCTGCGCCTGGTGATGTGCGGCGGTTCGGCTGTGCCGCGGGCGCTGATCGAGGGCTACCTCGACGTCTTCGGCGTTCCGATCGTGCAGGGCTGGGGCATGACCGAGACCAGCCCGGTATGTGCCATCGGCCACCCGCCGAAGGACATGGACGGCGACGACGAAGTCACCTGGCGGGCCCGGACCGGTCGCATCCTTCCAGGTGTCGAGCTGCGAATCACCGACGACAGCGGGGCAGCGGTCGCGTGGGATGGTGAGTCCTTGGGTGAGATCGAGGTGCGCGGGCCCTGGATCACCGCCTCGTACTACAAGGTCGATGACCCCGAGAAGTTCCACGAGGGGTGGCTGCGCACCGGGGATGTCGCCTCGGTTTCGGCCAACGGATATGTGATGATCAGCGACCGGTCCAAAGACGTCATCAAGTCCGGTGGCGAGTGGGTGTCGTCGGTCGACCTCGAGAACACGCTGATGGGCCATCCCGACATCGCCGAGGCGGCAGTCATCGGCGTGCCCGACGAGCGCTGGGACGAGCGGCCGCTGGCATGCGTGGTTCTCAGGGCCGACTCAGAGGTAACGGCAGAAGAGTTGCGGGGATGGCTCACCGAGCGCACCGCCAAGTTCTGTGTGCCCGAACGGTGGACGTTCATCGCCGAAGTCCCGAAGACCAGCGTGGGCAAGTTCGACAAGAAGGTGCTGCGCGCCCGCCACGAGAAGGGTGAGCTCGCCGTAGAGTCACTCGGTTGATGGCCGACAACGAGAAGATTGC
>DATAJN010000270.1:0-18822 GCA_036262105.1 Ilumatobacteraceae bacterium | reverse complement strand
CTCCCCCGTCCACGACACCTATCGACACGTCTTCCGGCGCACCGAGGCGATGACTCGCGGGTGGGCGACCGCCGCAGTGCAGGGGCGACCGATCGAGCCCGACTTCGCCACCGGCGCCCGGGTCCAACAACTGGTCGCTGCGGCATTGACGAGCGCGACTACCGACGGAAGCTGGCAGTCGGTCGCGGCGAGCTGACTTCTAACGCTCGGTGAGAGCGTTGCTGGCCAGCCAGGCGGCCTCGGAGCGGTCGAGGCGGTCGGTAGCCATGTGCCGCAGGCGGATCGCGGCAGCGGCCACCAACACGTTCATCAGCGCCAGCGTGCCGACGTGGCTGTCGAAGGGCCCGGCGCCCGCCGCGGTGACGACCAACGTGCGCTGAGCACACGCCGCGACCGGTGACAGCACGCTGTCGGCGATCGAGACCGTCCACACTCCGACGCTTGCCGCAGCGCGTGCCGCGTCGACCAGCCACCGGTCGTAGCGGCGCAAGTCGACGGTGAGAAGCACATCGCCTGCCTCCATCAACGCGACGGTGCGTTGGACGGCGACATCATTCCCGTCGACCAACATCACGCCGGGGCGCAACGCGTGGAGATCGCCGACGAACTGGGTGGAGACGCCCCTCGAGGCATCACCCGACAGCACGTAGACCCGTCGCCCTGGATCGGCGAGATGATCGACCACATCGGCGATCGCCACCTGATCGAGTTGTCCGAGCGTGGTCTGCACGTTGCCGATCTCCAGTTGCAGATGGCGACTGAGAGAATCGTGCACCGCTGGATCGCGGATTCGCTCAGCAGCGGGCCGAAGCTGGTTGGCCAGATCCTGTTGCACCGACGCCTGCAGCGCGCTGAAGCCCTCGTAGCCGAGCTTGGTTGCCAACCGCACGACCGTCGCCGCACCCGAGCCGGCGTTCTCGGCGAGGTCGGCCACCGTGCCGAATGCCACGAGCTGCGGGCTGGCCAAGACCACCTCGGCGACGCGTCGCTCGGCGGTGGTCAGGCTCGTACTGGCTCGGCCGATGCGATCCGCGACTTCCACTGGCGGGCATCTTAGGTGCACCCGGGTCTGACTCGTTTGTTCCCGCTAGAGTGATAGATGGAATATTTGTTCCATTACCTCGTCAGGACGGACGAAATGAAGACCTTGATCCAGCACCAGCAGCCGATGATCGTCGAGTCTCCCCCGTGGCCCAGCATCGTCGCCCCGGCCTCCACTGACGGGCTCGAACCATTTCTCCGCGCCGCGGGCCACGCCGCCCGATTGCTGCCGGCCGACGTCCATGATGCACTCGTCGACTTCGCCGATGAGCCACATCGTTCGGGCGCACTGTTGCTTCGCGGATTGCCGGTCGGCGACGTGCCGCCGACACCGACCACACCGACCACACCGTCCACCAAGGACTCCGTCAGCGAACTGACCCTGCTGACCGTCGCTCGTCGTCTCGGTCAACCGGTCGGTTACGAACCCGAGCACGGCGGCGATCTCGTGCAGAACATCGTCCCGACCCAAGCGGCAGGCGACCGTCAGGTCTCGACGTCTTCGAAGGTGCATCTGATGTTCCACACCGAAGCGGCATTCCATCCACATCGACCTCGTTACCTGTTGCTCTTGTGCCTCCGCGGCGACCCGGCTGCGGCGACCACGCTGTCGTCGATCTTCGAGGTGTTGCCGCAACTGCCAGATGGTGTCGTCGACACGCTCTTCCAACCGCGCTTTCGCACTGCAGTCGACGAGAGCTACCTGCACGGGCGCGACAACCTGCTGAGTGCGCCCATGGCCGTGTTGTCGGGCGATCGACGCAGACCGTCGATGGTCTTCGATGCCGATCTCATGGTCGGGGTCGACGCCGAAGCCGATGAAGCACTGCGCGCTCTCGGTGAGGCCACCGACGAGCACCACACGTCGATCGCGCTCCAGGCCGGCGAACT
This sequence comes from Ilumatobacteraceae bacterium, assembly GCA_036262105.1. Taxonomy (GTDB): domain Bacteria; phylum Actinomycetota; class Acidimicrobiia; order Acidimicrobiales; family Ilumatobacteraceae; genus JAENVT01. The sequence continues at coordinate 16,890 of DATAJN010000270.1, read as the reverse complement.
ACTCGTCGTGGACAACAACGTTGCCGTGCATGGTCGTACGCCGTTCACGCCGCGCTTCGACGGCACGGACCGCTGGATGCAGCGTGCGTTCGTGGTCGGTGATCTGGCGCCGAGCGCGGCCGACCGGTGGGGGCGAGTGATCACGACCCGCTTCGGCGTCTGAGAGCCGGCCGACCACAATGGCGGCAGTGATTCCAGATCTCGCCGAACGCATCGCGACCATGCCGCCCGCGCCTCAACGCGCCTTCGCCAGTGACAATGCTGCCGGCGCACATCCGGCGGTGATCGAGGCGATCGTCGCCGCCAACTCCGGCCATGCACTGGCCTACGGCAGTGATCCTTGGACCGCAGAGGCGGAGGCACGCTTCCGCGACCTGTTCGGCGCGCGCTGTGAAGCGTTCCTCGTGTGGAACGGCACGGGCGCCAACGTGATGGCGCTGGCGACGATGGTGCAGCCGGCCGACTTCGTACTGACCACCGAGTGGGCACACATCGCCGTCGATGAGACCGGAGCGCCCGAGCGCGCCCTCGGCGCCAAGATCGTGACGCTTCCGGCAGCCGACGCCAAGCTCCGACCGGAGCAGATCGAGTCACTCGCCCGATTCCAGGGCGACATGCATCATGCCCAGCCCGGGGTGGTTTCCATCACCCAAAGCACCGAGCTCGGCACCGTGTACACCGCCGACGAGGTGGCCGCCGTGAGCGAGGCTGCCCATCGTCTCGGCATGGTCGTGCACATGGACGGGGCACGCCTGGCCAACGCCACAGCGGCTCTCGGCGGCACCATCGCCACGTTGCGCGCTTTCACCGTCGAAGCCGGCATCGACGTGCTGAGCTTCGGCGGGACAAAAGCCGGCGCAATGGGTGGCGAGGCGGTGGTGTACCTCAACCCTGCTCTCGCGAGGCGGGCAAAGTACGTACGTAAGCAAGTCAACCAACTGCCGTCGAAGATGCGATTCGTGGCGGCCCAGTTCAACGCACTTCTGGAGAACGATCTGTGGATCGATCTGGCTGCACATGCCAACTCGATGGGTCACGAGCTCTGGCAAGCGACCTCGCGAATCGCTGCAGTGGCGCACTCCGGCGAGCCGGCTGTCAACAGTGTCTTTCCAGTTCTGCCGCACGAGGCGATCGCACCGTTGCAGGACTGGTGCTTCTTCTGGGACTGGGATGTCGCCCGGTCGCAGGTTCGCTGGATGACTTCTTGGGACACGACCCTCGACGATGTCGAGCAGTTTGCCGCCGGCGTACACCATCTTCTGGGCTGAAGAGCCGCCATCCGAATTTCCTTGCCATCTGCAATTGACTCGCTCTCGGCACCGATTTAGTCTGCAGGTGCTGAACGATGAGGGGCGACAGCTGGGGCAGTTCAGCGCACTCGAAGTACCGGAACAGAGATTCGCACGAGGGGGTTCACATGGCCGCGGTGGAGATCTTCTTCCATCGAGTGCTCACTGACGACCGCTGGATGAACCAGGCGGCCTGCAAAGGGCTTACGCACTTGTTCTTCCCTCCTCCTGCTGAGCGACCTCAAGCACGGGATCGGCGCGAGGCTGCAGCCAAGTCGGTGTGTGCCAGTTGCATCGTGCACTCTTCCTGTCAGGAGTACGCCAGAACCAACCACGAGTACGGGTTCTGGGGTGGCGAGAGCGAAGACGAGCGCCACTCGGCCGGCTACCGCCTGATCGCCCCGATCGGCGTGCGAGCCCGCAACGTCGGCTGAGTCCGCGCCTACGATCGCCGCATGAGCGGCGCGACCTCACACCGTCAAGCCGTCGACGCCGCATGGGCGGATTACGGTGACGAACGCAGCATCCTCGCCGTCGACGACGCCAGCACCAACGTCTCCACCAACCGCGTCTACCGCCTGCACCTCGACGACGGTTCGACCGTGGTCAGCAAGGTGTCGTCGTACGGTTCGTACTTCTTGTTCGTCGAGGACCACGAGCAACTCGATCGCTGCGCACGACTACTGGGGCCGACCAGGTTCAACGGCATGCTGGCCGAGATATGGGGCCGCGACGGACGAATCTTCACCTGGTACAACCAGCACATCTGGGCCGTGTTCTACGACGACGTGCCTCGCCTCGACTCGTTGCCGCGTGTGCTGACGCACCAGCAGATCGCCAACCTCGCCACGGAGATGGCCGAGTTCCATCTTGCGTGCACCGAGATCGCCCCTGCGCTTCCCGGCGCGTCGAAGACGATCAAGAGCGATGCCATCCACTTGCTCGACCTCCTGGAGAGCCCGTTCGCGACGCGCAACTTCGAGCTGCCACCGGAGGCAATCGGAGTGCTGTGGAAGCACACGCACACCTTCCTCGAGCGTCTCATCGAGGTCGGCTACGACGAGTGGCCGAAGATCCCGATCCTGATCGATTGGAACCTGGGCAACTTCTCCGTGGAGACAGCGCCCGATGGTCACTTTCGCCTGTACAGCCGGTGGGATTACGACTGGTTCCGCATCGAGCCACGCTTGCTCGACTTCTACTTCCTGTCGCGAGTATCGAGCAGAACCGGCGATCGAACCCGGTTCACCTACGGCCCACACACACTTGTCGAGCCATCGTTCCTCGCGTTCCTCGACGCCTACCGAAGCGTTTTTCCCCTCAGCACCGACGAGCTCGCCTTCCTGCCCGAGGTGTTCCGCTTCTTCATCCTCAACTACGTGGTACGCGAAGGAGCCCGCTTCTTCCGGCACGACCTGTGCACCCAGTTCCGCCACGATGCCGTGCGCAGCTATCTGCCCGCCCTCGACCACCTCGACATCTCACCCCTCCTTCGGAGCTAGGTGTGGCGCCGCTACTCGTGCGATGGTCGAAGTCACCTGACCTGTGGAGTTCTTGGCGGTACCCAGGTATGCGTGAAGAACTCCACAGGACCAAAGAGCTGCTGAAACTCAGGCGGGCGCGAGGGTGAGGACGGCCCAGGCGTCGAGGGTGGTGCGACTCGTCCTACGGAATGGCAACAAGGCATCTTCGACGTGTTGATGCCGCTCGCCGAGCACACCGCTCACGATCAGAGCTCCTGACGGGGCGACAACCCGACGCAGGTCGGCGCTCAGCTCGATCAGCGTCGGAGCAAGGATGTTGGCGACGACGATGTCGAACCGCCCATCGACATCCGCCAAGGGCGTCGTCGAGACGTCAATCCGTTCGGCGATTCCGTTCGCGACCGCGTTGGCCTGCGTGATCGGAACGGACGCTGGTGCGATGTCGATCGCCATTGCGTGCGACGCGCCAAGCAAACAGGCACCGATCGCCAGGACTCCGGAGCCACAGCCGACATCGAGCACCGTCGCCCCTTGCCTCACCGCGATGGCGGCGCGCAGAGCGCGCATCGACAGGATGGTCGTCGGGTGATCACCAAGCCCGAACGTCGAACCCGGCTCGATCTTCATCGTCGTCACACCGGACCGTTCGAAGGGAACCCACGCCGGACAGATCACCAGATCGGTGTCAATCCACACCGGACGAGCGTGGTTGCGCCAATTGTCGGCCACCGATTCGTCGACCTCGACGAACCTCCAGGCCCATGGCATCAGGCGCTCAGCCACTGCGGCGGTCGCCGCACGCACGTCGTCTCCGATCGAGGTCCACAGTTCGACTGCGTCGGCCTGCTCGCGCTCCTCGATGGCAACCACACCCAACGACCACAACACGTCGGAGGCCAGCTCGACGTCGGCCTCGGCAACCGACACCACGAGGGCGAGCATCAATCGATGCGTCGCAACTGCGTGCGGAACTTCTCGGCCCGCTCCACATACACAGCCACTCCACGCTCGATCTCCTCGCGGCGGGCCCGGCCTCCCTTGATGACGGCAGGTGTGCCGACGGCCAGCGCGCCGGACGGCACGATCGTGTCGTTGAGCACGACCGCGTTGGCGGCAACGATTGCCCAACTGTGGATGATGGCCCGGTGCAGCACGATCGAGCCATTGCCGATGAGGCACCACGGCTCGATGGTGCACGCCTCGAGATGGACCATGTGACCGATCACGCAATCGTCACCGACCACGGTGGCCCGATCTGTTGTGGTGTGCACCACACAGTTGTCCTGCACGCTCGTGCGTTCACCGATCGTGATCTCTCCGTCGTCGCCGCGCAGCACCGCACCAGGCCACACCGAGCTCCGTGCGCCGATCGTCACCGCCCCGATGACGACGGCATCGGGATGCACGTATGCCTCGGCGTGGATCAAGGGGACGAGATCGCCGAGGGCATAGATTGGCACGCCTCCAACCGTACTGAGCGGGCGCGGCGCGGTGGCAACTACGCTTCACGGTGGAGCGAAGCCGCTCGCACCAGATACCGTTGCTGGCCTATGCCCCGAAGGATCGAGATCGAGCTCACCAGCGCGCGCCCAGACGGGACGTGGACCTGGCGTGTGGCCGGAGCCCGTGAGCCCCGGGGCGTGTTGGACGGTTCGCTGCTGCCGGACGATGCCAAGACCGGGTCGGTGTTGAAGGCCGATGCCGAAGTCGAGCTCGAGGGCATCACGATCCTGTCCGTAGCAACGTCCAAGGAGAAGGCCGCGAAGTCCGGCTTGCTCGACATGATCGAGAGCGAGAAGCCGTTCGAAGCGGTCACGCAACAGTTGGCCAAGCGAGATCGCAACGACCGTGGAGGCCGCGGCGATCGCGGCGATCGCGGTGATCGTCCGCCGCGACGCGACGGCGGAGAAGGGGATCGCCGACCACGCCGCGACTCGACACGTCCGCCGCGCCGTGACGGCGAGACCGGGCACAGCCCCCGACCCACCGGTGAACGAACCGCCGCCGATCGCACGGGCGGCTCGGCCCGTCCGGATCGTGGGCAGCGTCCCGAGCGGCGTTCTCGTCCAAGCTTCACGCCACCACCGGAGCTACCACAACGTCCGAAGCCGAAACGCCTCAAGCCCGGTCGGGCTCATCGCGCCGCCGCGCTCGCCGATCTCCCCGAGGAGCAGCGGCCTGTTGCCGAGCGTGCACTGCAGGGAGGAATCCCGGCAGTTCGCCAGGCAGTCAACGAGCAGAACGCCCGACTGAAGGCAGAGGGCAAGCCCGAGGTGCCCGCCGGCGGGCTCCTCTCGATGGCCGAGCAACTCCTTCCGATGCTGCGCGTTGCCGAGTGGCTCGACCGCGCCGACGCGGCGAAGGCAGAGATCGAAGAGCTCGATCTTCGCGACCTCCGCAGCGTGGTCGCAGCCGGCGAGGACCCGATGGTGGCCCGCGACGAATCGACGCGGGCGGTGGCCGCGGAGCTGAAGGCCGCACTGATGACCAAGCAGGAACATGAGCTGGTCCTCTGGTTCGAAGACATCGACGCAGCCATCGGAGTCGGCCGCGTCATCCGCGCCCTCAAGCTGTCGTCGCAGCCACCAAAGGCAGGAATCCGCTTCCCCGCGGAGCTCGCCGCCAAACTGGCCACCGCCACCACGGCCAACCTCACCGCCGACGCGTTCGCCGACCGCTGGGTTGCCGTGCTCGAGGCCGCCGCCTTCTCTCCTGTGCGAGCCCAGGTCCAGCCAACGGCAAAGCCAACCCAGGTGAATGACGAGCTGCTGGCGACGGTCAAACGAGTCGGCCCGCTGCTGCCGCAGATCGCCGCGTTGTTCGACATCGCAGTCACCGCAGGTGCTTCGGCGCCCAAGCCGCTTCGACCGACTCGGCCGGCTGCAGCGAAGAAGCCCGCCAAGCCGTCTCCCCCGCGGGCTCCCAAGCCGGCTGCCGCAACGGCCGTCGAACCTGTGCCGACACCGGAGGAAGCGCCCGTTGTCGACGCCGTCACCGACCCTGCCGCGGTCGAAGCCGAGGCAGTGCCCGCTGCTGAACTGGACACCACCCCGGTCGAAGACGCACCACCCCAGGACGCACCACCCCAGGCCGCACCACCCGACGACACCCCGCCCGCGGACGTACCGGTCGAAGACACCCCGCCCGCAGTCGTACCGGACGCAGCCACCCCGGCAGAAGACACGCCGCCCGAGCCGTAGACGGGATTGCCACGCCGTCCGGAATGGCTGCTGCGTCAGAGGTGCACGTACAGTCGGAGGCATGTCCGACATCGTTCTGTACGAAACTCGAGGCCGTATCGGCCTGATCACGCTCAACCGGCCCGAGGCCCGCAACGCCGTCAACGGCGATGTCGCCGCCGGTCTCGAAGCGGCCATCGATCGGCTCGAGGACGATCCGGAGGTATGGGTGGGAGTCCTCAACGCCAACACCGGGGTTCAGGAACGTCCGGTCTTCTGCGCCGGTGCCGACCTCAAGGCGATCAGCTCCGGGCAGGCCGGAGGCCTCAACACCAAACGTGGAGGCTTCGCCGGATTCGTGTACCGGGATCGCCGTAAGCCGGTGATCGTCGCCGTCGATGGGCTGGCGACTGCAGGTGGCTGCGAGATCGTGCTAACCGCCGATCTGGTGGTCGCCACGACGCGGTCGTCGTTCGGGCTCGCCGAGGTGAAGCGCAACCTCGTCGCCGGTGCGGGAGGTCTGTTCCGCCTGCCACAGGCCATCGGCCGCGGTCCGGCGCTGGAGATGATCCTCACGGGCGAACCCCTTCCGGCACAGCGAGCCTTCGACCTCGGCCTGGTGAACCGGCTCGTCGAGCCGGGGCAGGCACTCGAGGCCGCCATCTCACTTGCTGAGCAGATCTGCGCGGCCGCTCCCCTGGCGGTGTGGGCCAGCCGCAAGGTGGTGCTGGCGTCGGCGTACGAAGACGAAGAGACGTTGAAGAAGATGACCAACGACGCCTTCGGCGCGATCCTTGCCTCGGAAGACACCACGGAAGGGCTCACCGCGTTCATCGAGAAGCGGCCACCGAACTGGAAGGCCAGATGACGGCTAGAGCCGTGTCGACACGATGATCTTGCGGGCAGTGATGCCGGCTCGCTCGAACAGGTTCTTCGTGTCGCGGTCGCCGGGCAGGGCAAACCCCTCGAGCACGCTGGAACCGTGCCGCTGGGCCTCGCGGCGTGCTGCGTCGAGCAGGCCGTCACCGAACCCGAGCTCACGAGCCTCTGGCTGTACATACACCTGACGAACCACGGCGATTTCACCATTGAGCGCCAGTTCGAGGTAGCCGACCACGAAGCCGTCGAGATCGGCCACACCGATCCACCGTGCGTGATCCTCGATTGCCGGGGCCCAATCGCCAAGAGGAGGTTGCTCGGCGAGCAACGCGGCCCCGCCGCGCTGATCGATGAGGTGATGACGCGCCTCGACTTCGAGCTGCTGGAGTTGGGCTGCGTCAGCCGGTTCGGCCCGACGCACGACCTCGTTCATCAGCGCTTGCTGAACAGCGGGCACTCGTCGTCGCCGACGGGGCAGATCGGCGCGCTGTTGCGCACCAGCAGGAAGCATCTCGGACAGAGCTGTTCGTCGGCTCGCTTCGGCTGGAGTCGATCGCTCGACTCGCTGCGGTCTTCCGGCTCGTCTTCCTCGTCTTCGCCGCCCTCGTCGTCGGCGGCGACCAGTCGATCCTTCAAGATCGTGTCGAGATCGGCCTCGACATCGTCGGGAGCGATGATGTCGTCGTCATCGTCGTCCTCCTCGGCGGAGACCGACTTTCGTACGGGGCCTTCCTTTTCGGCCTCTTCGTCTTCTTCTTCGACATCTACGTCGGCATCGGCATCGAACGGGTCCTCGATCTCACCGAACTCGTCGTCTTCGACCAGCGCCTCTTCGTCGAGATCTTCGTCGGTGAGTTCGGCAGGCTCCTCGTCTTCGGAGTCCTCTTCGAACTCGTCGGGCCCACTCACCTCTTCTTCGTCGTCAGCCATCTGTCGTCCTTCGTCGTCGTGCGGTAACCCTGGGCGCGGGCGGGGATACTACGGCGGCTAGCGACTGACCCTGCTCCGACGGTCTGTGACAACGGTCACAAATTGCCGGGTGACGTCACGATTGGCCGCGACGCACCTCGGCGCGACGCTCGGCGTCGAGCCGTTCGAGCTCAGGAGCCTCGATGGTCATGTGGGTCATCGCGTCGGCGATTGCCCGGTGCCCGGCCTGCTCGCCGATGAGCCGGTGCATCTCGAGCGCTATGTGCCGATAGGCCGGATGGCCCTGCGGTGAAGAGCGCAACTCCAACATGTGGATGGCTTCGCGTGCGTTGAACTGCATCGAGTAACGCAGTCGGTAGGCCATCGAAACCGCGTAGCTCGCTTGTTGCGGGAACTCGTCTCTCAGCATGTCGTACAACGCCGCCGAACGCGCCATGGCGTCATCGAAGATCTCGGTCATCCCGGCGTCGTCGATCAACTCAGGACGCACATAGCCGTGGTTGGGCGTGAGGCGCTGCCACTCGATGGTGAGCAGACGGTGCCGCTGAAGATCGCGGAACGCTCCGTAGTCGCTGAGCACATCGAAGCGGTAGTCGACGCGCTCGAACGCTCGCCCGGGCTTGTGGCGACGGTTCTCACGCTCGCCCACATACGCGCGGATCAACGCCAGGCGTTCGGTTGGACCGAGGCAGCGGATGCGTTCGAGTAGTTGGCTCTCGGGAAGGTTGGTGTGCGAGTAGCAGATCGCCGCGAGCAACTTGTCTTCGGCATCACGATCCCAGTCGACGAGTTGCACCGACGGGGCGATGTCGACGGGCGTGCCCCCGAACAGCGTGTCGACGAGCTCTGCGGTGCGTTCACGCGTCGAGACCAGATAGTTGGTCCACCGACCACCCCGGTCGGCGAGATCGACGCGACGAAGGAAGCTGGGAATGACCTTGCGCAACTCGTGCAACATCAGATCGGCGTAGTGCCGAGCCTCGGGCAGCGGATGGGCGCGCATGCGGAGCAGAAGACTCTCGAATCCCTGGCCGCTGCCGTAGATGCCGACGTTCGAGAGCGAAGCCGCCGGCAACACGCCGCGTACCGCGTCGAGCGCCTTGGCGCGCGTCGCCTGACGGAACACAAAATCGCTGTCGGCGGGGTTGCGGTCCACCGTGACGCGCACGTGCTCGGTGACCTTGTTGAGCAACAGCGAATAGGTGTCGAACAGACGGTCCATGTCGCCGACGTAGCGGGTGCCGAACCGGCTGGAGAGCACCGCAGGGTCGCGATAGAAGCGGTAGCGGCCTCCGATTCGCGAGTCGTAGGCGATGTAGCGGGTGCTCTGCTCCAGGTAGCTCATCAGCCGGCCCCACTCGAGCACCTTCGTGAGAACGTTGGATGCCTGTTCGCAGGCCAGGTGAACGCCGCCGAGCTGGGCGACGGAGTCGTCGCCGTACTCGAAGAACACCTTCTCGTAGAGCTCCTCTGCCCGTTCCAGGCCGATCGTGGCATCGACGGTGTGGTCGCCGCTGATGTCGAGATCGCCGACGAACTCGTCGAGGAACAACCGACGCAGGCTCTTCGGGCTACGGCTGTAGCGGGCGAAGAGGGCGCCCTTGACCACCTCGGGCAGGTTGACCAGGGCAAACACCGGACCATCGAGGTTGGTGAAGTAACGACGCAGCGTGTCGGCCTCGGCGGGCGTGTACTCCTCGGGCACGTAGACCGTCACAAACGCAAATCCTACGGGTTGGCGCCGTTCGGTCGCCGGATTGCGCGACAGCCTGACCTGCGCTTACAAGACCTCGACGGAACTCGGTCGGGATGCGAAGGCCGCAGTGGTCGCCTGTCGGAGGTCGGCCGACGTCCACAGGTCGACGATGGTCATCGCCATCGCCTTGGCGCCGTCGAGAACCGCTTTGTCACCATCTGGCGACCTGGCCCACTCGGCGAACTCCAGGGTGTGGATGGCCACCCCGTCTGCGGCAACTTTGATCATCGGATGGATCGACGGCACCAAGTAGCTGATGTTGCCCATGTCGGTGCTGCCGACGACGCGCCGCCCGACAACGGCGGGATCGACGACGGTGCGACCGACTCGGGCCGCGTTGCCCACGTAGGCCGCGACCATCGGCGCGTTGTTGACCATGTCGGCGTAGGTGTGGCCATGCCATTCGTGATCAACCATGCATCCGCACGCCGTCGCCGCGCTCTCCAGCGACGTGAGCACGCGCTGCTTGAGCGGTTGCAGCGATTCGATCGTCGCCGAGCGCACGATCCACTCCATCGCTGTTTCCGAAGGGACGATGTTTGCCTTGTCGCCGCCTTTGGTGACGATGCCGTGAACTCGCTCCGTCGGCCGGATGTGCTGACGGAGGGCGGCGATGTTGACGTAGCCGAGCACGGCGGCATCGAGGGCGTTGCGACCCTCCCACGGGGCAGCCGCGGCGTGGGCTGCCTTGCCGTGGAACTGCACGAACAGCTCCTGCAAGGCGAGGGTGTCCATGGAGATCAAGTCGGCATCGGCAGGGTGAACCATCATCGCCGCGCCCACCTTTTCGAAGGCACCTCGTCTGGCCAGATCGATCTTGCCGCCGCCGCCTTCTTCAGCCGGCGTACCCAGTATCCGCAAGGTGCCGCCCGCCTGCGCGGCGACCGCTGCCGCGGCCAGACCGGCACCGAGACCCGCTGTGGCGATGACGTTGTGCCCACAGGCGTGACCGATCGCCGGAAGTGCGTCGTACTCGCACAGCACGGCGACGTCGAAGCCGCTGTCACCAACGGACGCCTCGAACGCAGTGTCGATTCCGTAGGCGTGGGCCGTCGGCTCCAACCCTGCGGCCTGAAGTTGCTCGACCAGGAGGTCGTGAGCGAAGTGCTCCTCGAAGTTCAGCTCGGGATGAGCGTGGATCTCGTGGCTTGCGTGCAACAACTGATCGGCGAGACGGTCGACCTCGGCACACACCGTTGTCTTGAGCGCTTCCACATCCATGTCAGCTCGCGTCCCGGGTGAGGACGATCTTGCCGAGCTGTTCGCCGTGCTCCAGGCGGGCAAGTGCATCTTGATAGTCGTCGAGCGGATACGTACGGTCGATGGTGATCGGCAACCCGCCATCGACGAGCGCCAAGACTTGGTCGAACTCTTCGTAGCTACCCACGGTCGAACCGAGGATCTCGAACTGTTTGAAGAACAATCGCGGCAGCGTGAGCTCGACCTTCGGGCCCGACGTACTGCCGCACACGACCATCCGTGCGCCGGGCTTCAAGGCGCGCACGGATTGCTCCCAGGTCGCTGGGCCGACGCTCTCGACCACGACATCAGCCTCGACCGGCCACTTCGGGGCAGCACTGTCGTGAGCCGCAGCGGCACCCATGTCGAGCGCCTGCGCACGTTTCTGCTCGCTCCTGCTCGTGACTTCCACCCGCGCGCCCATCATCATGCCGAGCGCCAAAGCAGCACACGACACGCCCGAACCGATGCCGACCACGAGCAACGTGTCGCCCGATCGAAGCCGGGCACGGCGGAGCATGCGGAATGCAGTGAGATACGCCAGCGGAAACGCCGCACATTCCTCCCACGTGCGCGAAGCGGGGCGTAGGCGAACGTTGCGCTCCGGGGCGATGGCCGTCTCGGCGTGCCCGCCCCAGCAGTGCTCGCCGTAGATCATGAAACCCGGCCCCATCGGGCTGTCGTTCCCCCATGCCTCGATGTCGGCAACCGGGGAGACCCCGGGATTGACGACAACCTCGTCGCCGACACGCACCGAGGTGACAGCCGAGCCGATCGCCGAGACCACTCCGGCCACGTCACAGCCGGGCACGTGAGGCAGAGGCGGCTTCGGCGCACCTCGCGTGACCCACAGGTCCATGTGGTTGAGCGCACTGGCCACGACGCGGATCGCCACGTCGTCGTCGGCCAACTCCGGAGTGTCGATCGACCCCCACCGGTAGGCGCCAGGTGACTCGTCGAGGATCCATGCCTGCATGGCGTTCGACCCTAGCCAGGTCGTCTTGGCCACGTCGACTGCTTCCGTGTAGCCGCGGAACAAGACGTATCGTTCCGCGGCTGCACAGGTCCGGGCAACATCTCGAACCGCGGGTCGACGTTGTCTCGCGCAGAGGGTCACACGTAGATGGTCAGCGCATCGGGTTCGTCACTGACCTTCAGCCGAGTCGCCGTACCGGCGCGCACGCCGTCGATCCAGACCACCAGTGGCCGGGTGAACTGAAGATCGATCTCGGCGACGGAACGCGACGAGAGCTGCGGGTGCGGGAGGTGGGTACCGTTTCGTGCCCGCTGTCGAGCTTGGAGCCTCCCTCGCCAACCCAAGGCCCGGTCGACCCGCAACACGTCGAGCTTGCCGTCGTTCGGATGCGAGCGCGGCGCGACGTCGTACTGGCCGAAGTACTGCGCGTTCATGACGAACACCACTTCTTCGCCGAACCAACCTCTGCGGGCAACGACGTGGGCTACCCCCCAGGTCGGCTCGCCGTCGTCGAGGGTCAGCCGCATCACGTCGACGGTCACCTTGGCGGCACAAGGATGAGCCGCGCCACTTCCTCCGCAGGTTCTGGCGAGATCACCACCGGCAACTCCGAGATCAGCAATCGCGTCTCCACGAGCGCGGTGGCGGATCACCCACTCACGTAGGTCACGATCGGTCGAGACCACTCTCAAGTCGGTTGGGCACACCGCCGGCTCGCCCCACGGGTCACCCTTGCGAATCGTCATCGGAGCGCTCGGCGATCACTGCGGGTACCGGCTCATCTTCCACCGGCTCGACAGAGCTCGATGCGGCCACGACTCCTCGGAACAACTGATCGGCGGCCTGTGCGGCACAGTGTCTGGTGGATCGCTTCGGGGCCACCAGCGCCAGTTGACGCAGCACATCGATCAGTTGCTTCATGGTGCGCACGAAGTCACCGCCCGACAGTTCCTCGGACTCGACGACCTCGGCGAAGCCCTCCCCCGATGCCCAGGCAAACGCCACCGCAACGAACGTGGCGTCGGGTGGTCGGTGCACCGACAGCCCGGCTTCTTCTTCGATCTCTTCGAGCTCGTAGCTGATTTCGGCAATGCGTTGCCAGCGTTTGCGAACGGTCGGTGACGGGAACCAAGCCGTGGGTGCCGGTTCGGGACTGCGATGTTCGTACACGAACACCGACACCAACCCGGCCAGCGCTGCCGGTTCGAGATCATCGAGCAGGCCCTGGCGCACGCACTCGACGATCAGGAGATCGCATTCGTGGAAGGTCCTGGCGAGGATCTCTCCCGGCTCGGTGAGGCTCCAACCATCGATGTAACCCCAGTTCTCGAGCACCCTGAGCACGCGATCGAAGTCCCGGGCGACCGATTGGCTGCGAGTGCGCACGCGAGTGCGGAGCTCGTCGACTTCGCGCGCAACCCGCTCGGCCTGCGCGGCAGCCTTCAACCGCTCGTCGAGCTCGGGATCGTCCTCCACCGGATGGGCCAGCATCGCCATCGCTTCGGTGCCTCGACGAGCCTTTCTCGAGTGCGGTGCGAGAGTGGCCAACTCCAGCCGATGCACGACCTCCTTCTGGAAGTCGTGGCGGTTCGGTGCGTACTCGACCGGTAGCTGGATCTTGCCCAACGCCCGCGGCGGCTCCGCGAAATCGGCCGAGGTCAGCATCACGAGATCTCGACGTGCCGTCAGGCCGGTGAGCCGCATACCCCCTTTTCGGTGGGCACTGGCGAGCACGGCAACACGACCCGCGTAGCGCGCCTTCTCGGCATAGATCACATCGCCGGGGCGCAACTTCATCAGCGCCAGCGACACGAGATCGTCGCGCCCGACAGCGCCGCCAGGAACAGGTTTTGTGGTCCCTTTCATCTCCCTGCGGTATTCGTCGATGTCGCCGTACGGGCTGTGCGCTCGCTCCAGCAGGTCGGCCAGGTGGGCTTGGCGCCGACCGAGCCTGGCTTCGATGCGCACCACATCGCCGTCGGCCTGGTACTGCGCGAACGAGAGGTTGAGGAGGTGATGGGCGAGCTCGCTGGTGTACGAGCGCACGAGGTTGGCAGCCATGTTGTAGGTCGGCCGGAAGGCCGAGTTGAGGTGGAACGTACGGCTGCTGGCCAACGCGGCGACCTGGTCGAACGGCACGAACGGGCTCCACAGCACGACCGCGAAGCCGAGGTCGTCCATCCCGCGGCGACCTGCCCGGCCGGTCAGTTGGGTGTACTCGCCCGGTGTCAGGAAGGCGTGGTGATCACCGGTGAACTTGCTCAGCTTCTCGATCACGACGGTCTTGGCCGGCATGTTGATACCGACCGCCAATGTCTCGGTGGCGAACACCACCTTCACCAGGCCCTCGACGAAGCACGCCTCGACGACTTCCTTGAACGGCGGCACCATTCCGGCATGGTGAGCCGCTACCCCTGCTTCGAGTTGAGCGAGGAACGTGCTGAAACCGAGCACCGCCAGATCCGCGGGATCGATCGCGCCCAACCTGGCATCGACGATCTCGCGAATGCGATCGCGATCGGCATCGGTGGTGAGTCGAGTGCCGGCGGCAAGCACTGCCTTGGCCGCTTCGTCGCACTGGTTGCGACTGAAGATGAAGTAGATCGCCGGCAGCATGCGATGGTGCTCGAGCAGATCGACGACCTCGAGTCGCGAAGGGGTGAACAGGCGTCGCCGTGCCTGTGCTGCGCCACGTCGCGCCCTGGCGCCCTTGGCACTATGTGCTGCCTCCTCGTCGAGCCTGGCTGCGTCGTGGTTCATGCGCCCATTGACGAGAGTTGGCAGGAGATGCATGCGGTCGTGGGTCTTGTCGCCGATGAGGTACAGGTTGTCGAGCTTCACCGGCCGTCGCTCCTCCAGGATCGCTGCAGTCGGGCCGCGCACGGTGGAGATCCACTCGGCAAGCTCGGCGGCGTTGCTCACCGTCGCCGACAGGCACACCAAACGCGCTCGGGTCGGCAGGTGGATGATGACCTCCTCCCACACAGGACCACGGTACGTGTCTTGCAGGAAATGCACCTCGTCGAGCACCACGACGGCCAGGTGGTTGAGCGCCGGACTCCGCGCGTAGATCATGTTGCGCAGCACTTCGGTGGTCATCACGACGACCGGAGCATCGCCGTTGATCGTGTTGTCGCCGGTGAGCAAACCGACGTTTTGTGGCCCGAGCCGAGCCGCAAGATCGTGATACTTCTGGTTCGACAACGCCTTGATCGGTGCGGTGTAGAACGCCCGCTGACCGTCGGCCACCGCGGCGTCGATGGCGTACTCGGCAACAACCGTCTTTCCGCTTCCCGTCGGGGCCGCGACCAGCACCGACTGTCCTTCATCGAGAGCATCGAGAGCGCGAAGTTGAAAATCGTCCAACGGGAAGTCGAAGTGGGCCGTCAACTCGGCCCGGCGAACGTTCACGAACCCAATCGTGTCAGGCGGCGGACGCCTCGGCGCGGCGTTTGCGCCGTTGGGCGATGAGGCCGATCACCACTGAGACCGCATAGAAGACCACCATCGGGATCGCCAACGCCATCATCGAGTACGGATCGCCACTGGGAGTGATGACTGCGGCGAGCACGAAGATGATCACGGTCGCATAGCGCCACTGCTTGATCAACGTCTGCGGTGAGAGCACACCGACCAGTTGCAAGAACACGAGCAGTACGGGGAACTCGAACGTGAGACCGAAGGCGGCGATCATGAGGCCGACGAGGCTGATGTACTTGCTGACCTGAAAGTCGGCCTTCACATCATTGCCAGCCCACGAGATGAGGAAGTCCAGCGCCGGAGTCAAGGTCCAGTACGCCACCGCCGCACCCAGAGCGAACAGAAGAACCGACGAGAAGATGAACGGAATGGCGTACTTCTTCTCCTTGGCGTGCAGCGCCGGAACGATGAAGCGCCAGATCTGCCACATGATCACCGGCAAGGCCAGGATGATCCCGCCGTACGTGGCGATCGACAGCCTGGTAGTGAACCCCTCGAGGGGTCCTAGAAACTGGAGCTCACAGTTCAGGTTCGGCTTGCGATCGCAGAGCGTCTCGTACGGCCGGCGAAGAAACTTCAACACCTGGTCGTAACCGGCGAGCACGATGATTATCCCGATCACCACGGCGAGCAGCGAACGGATGATGCGCGAGCGCAGTTCCGCAAGGTGCTCGACGAGCGTCATCCGATCATCAGGAGAGGCGAGCTTCGGGCGCTTGGCCTGCCTCCGGGGCAGCCTCATTCGGTACCGGTCTCCTCGACCGCTTCGACGACCTTCGGCTGCACTTCGGCAACCGTCGGCGGTGGCTCGTTGGTCACTTCTGGCACATCGGTTGCTTCGACGGTGGCCGGCTCGTCGACTGCGTCGGTGGGCGCGGCCGCCTCGTCAACGGGCGCGTCGACCTCGTCGACATTGAACCCCAGACCGGCCGCGCTCTTGAACGCCTCGGCGGTCTCGCGCATCTCCCGCATCGGTTCATCGAGCGCCGACTTCAGCTCGCTCTGGAACCCCGTGGTCATCTTCTTCGCCTCGGCATACACCTTGCCGAACTTGCGCACGGCCTCGGGCAGCTTCTCCGGGCCGAGGACGATCAACGCAATGAGCAGCAGGAACACGATTTCGCTGCCGCTGAGATTGAACATCGCCGGGGAGTCTACGAGGTGGACTCCCGATCAGAACTTCATCGTGTCATCATTCAGGTGTGCAGCAACGCCTCCCCTCGCTTCTCGACTATCCCATCGCGTTCGGTCATCGTGGGGCCCGTGCCCACGCTCCAGAGAACACACTCGCGGGGTTCGAACTGGCTCTCAAGCTGGGCGCCACCGGCCTGGAGAGCGACGTCTGGGTGACCGCCGATGGCGTGGCGGTGCTCGACCACGACGGCGTCGTGAAGAAGACGATCGGCAAGAACCGACCGATCGGCGAGCTGCAACGATCGGTCCTGCCCGCGCACATCCCGTCGCTGGCCGAGCTGATCGAGCGTTGCGGTTCCGACTACCACTTGTCGCTCGACCTCAAAGACGCCGCCAGTGGAGCGGTGGTGCTCCGCACCGTCGCCGAGGTTGCGCCGAACATGCTCGAGCGAGTGTGGCTGTGCGCACCGAGCTGGGAGACATTGCTCCCGTTGCGCGGTCACGGCGCCAAGCTGGTGGAGTCCACGCGCTTGGCGCGCATCAA
>DATAJN010000269.1:0-7453 GCA_036262105.1 Ilumatobacteraceae bacterium | reverse complement strand
GTGACCGATTGCTTGGTCACCGAGTCGTGCTCGCACTGTGGCCGCCAGATCGATCGGGGTGCCGGTGACCACGACATCGCAGGGCGTTGCCGCGATCGTGGCAACCAGATCGGCCAACTGCTGGTCGCCGTAGCCCATCGCCGGCAACACCGGCCCGAGGTGCGGGAACTTCTCGTACACCGTTGCGAGCGAGCCGACGGCATACGGGCGAGGATCGACGATCACGCCGCCGGCCGCCCTGGCAGCAACCAGGCCCGCGCCGAAGGGCATCCCGCCATGGGTGAGCGTCGGACCATCATCGACGACGAGTACACGTCGGCCACTGATCTCCGGGCCCATCGCCAGCACGGGAGGCGACGTGGCACAGATCACAGTGGCCGTCGGGTTGAGTGCGTGGATCACTTCCAGCTCGCGCTCGACATCTGCCGATTCGGCGGTGTCGACCTTGTTGACTACGACGATGTCGGCAAGCCGCACGTTCACTTCGCCTGGGTGATACGCGAGCTCGTGGCCCGGGCGCAATGCGTCGGCTACCACGATCATCAGATCGGGAACGTAGAACGGCAGGTCGTTGTTGCCGCCGTCCCACACGATCACATCGGCTTCTCCTTCGGCGGCGGCGAGGATGTCGGCGTAGTCGACGCCGGCGAACATGACCATCCCCTGCCGTACCGGCTCCTCGTACTCCTCACGTTCTTCGACGGTCGGGTCAGAAGCATCGATGTCGGCGAGCGTGCCGAAGCGTTGAACACGCATCTTGTTCAGTGCGCCGTAGGGCATCGGATGGCGAACGAGCGCGGCACGCAGCCCGGCCTCGTGCAGCAGCCTGGCGATCACGCGACTGGTCTGGCTCTTGCCACAGCCGGTGCGCGTGGCGCACACCGCTACCACTGGTCGCCGCGAGTGCAGGCTCGAAGCCCGCGGCCCGATGAGGTGGAAGTCGGCGCCGGCGGCCATCGCCCGCGACGCCAGATGCATCACATCCGCATAGGCGACATCGGAGTAGGCGAAGACGACATCGTCGACGGAGTGCTCGCGAACGAGCGCCTCGAGCTCGGCCTCGGGGCGGATCGGGATCCCATTCGGATATCGGGGTCCGGCCAGCTCAGGCGGATAGCAGCGGTTGTCGATGTTCGGGATCTGGGCCGCCGTGAAGGCAACCACCTCGGTGTCGGGATCGGCGCGGAAGACAACGTTGAAGGTGTGGAAATCGCGCCCACCAGCGCCGGCGATCAGTACTCGTCGCATGACTACTCCTCTGGCTACAGGCTCGTGGGGGTCTGCTAGTGCGAGTATGCGCTGTTGCTCTGCGCCAGAGTAGGGACCAATGGACATGATCGTGGTTGCCCTCGGTGGCAATGCCCTGCTGCGCCGTGGGGAGCGTCCTGAGCTCGAGCTCCAGCGCCGCAAACCGGCGTGTCGTTTCGCCGAATCCGGTGGTGAGGCCGTGATTGGATCGCTCGACCAGTTGCCGGCGCTACTGGAGGCCCGGTCGGGCACCACGGTCAGCCGGCGCTTCAGCGGCCTCGAGTGGTGGCCGTGAATCTTGCGACGAGGTGCGTGTTGGTTCCGGGTGCTGGATCGTGACTCGGTAGTGAACGCCGAGGGGTAGGTCGTTCGAATGGCAACTGAAGCTCAGGAACGGCCACACCTTCCCGGGCGTCCGCTCGGATTCGACGAGGCGCACGGTGATATCACCGACGCCGTAGGCCGTGGCCATCTGGGTGCGGCCGTCGATGACGACCTGCGTGAGCGTGGCTTCGGCAACGGCGACCGCTCCTTCGAGGGGCACCCCGAACGCCTCGGGCACGTAGAACCCGATCGGCGCTCCTGGTTGTTCGACGGTGGTGCGCACGACGATGCCGCGTGTATTCGCCGGGGCGACCGTGACCACGCCGCTGAAGACGATGATTCGCAGCGGGCCACCGTCGGGGTCGGTGACGATGTGTTGCAACGTCGGTTGGGGGGCTGCGTTCTGCAAGGCGTAAGACACCAGTGGATCCTCCGCGCCCGACTGTAGACGTCGGCTCGACGCGATCAGCGGAAGTCGCGGCTGGCCGTCGATGCCGGCACGCGCAGCAACGTCAACTCGTCGGCAACGATGTTGATCACGCCTTCGCTGCGTTCCAAACGGCCGCGGATCAGCAAGGCAGGCGCGCTGCGGGCGATCGTGCGATAGCGAGCCCAGCATCCCTTCGACACGACGATGTTGATGAGGCCGGTCTCGTCTTCGAGGCTCATGAACGTCACCCCCTGAGCCGTCATCGGCCGCTGGCGGTGGGTGACGAGCCCGGCCACGAGCACCTTGCTCTTCGGCGCGCAGTCCCACAAGCCCAATGCCGTGACGACACCTTGCCTGCTCAGTTGCTCACGTAGGAACTGGGTGGGATGGCCGTTTGGGGCAACGCCCGTTGCCCACAGGTCGGCGACGGCTGTTTCCATTGGATCCATGCCGGGCAGGCGCGGTGATCGCTCGCCCGTGATGATGCCCTGCAGGCGATCTGACCGCGATTGCACTGCGGCACCGACCGCCCACAACGCCTCGCGACGTTGCAGCCCGAAGCATTGTTCGAACATGCCCGCCGTTGCCATTGCCTCCAATTGTTGCAATTGCAACGACGGCACTCGCCGTACCAAGTCCTCGAGCGATTCGTACACCCCACCGCCCATCGCCTCGATCTCACCGGCGAGCTCACTGCCGATGCCACGAACCGAGCCGATCCCCAACCGTACGGCAACACCGCCGACGGACTCCTCGCACGGTTCCAAGGTTGCCGTTGCCCGCGAGGCGTTGAGATCGGGCGACCGCACCACCACCCCGTGGCGCCGCGCGTCTTGCGACAGCGAGTGCGGGCTCCAGAAACCCATCGGCTGAGCGTTGAGCAACGCCGCGCAAAAAGCCGCAGGCTCGTGGAACTTGATCCACGCCGAGGCATAGACGAGGTACGAGAAGCTCACGCTGTGCGATTCGGGAAAACCGTAGTTGGCGAAGGCGGCCATCTTGATGAAGATCTCGTCGGCGACATCGCCGGTGATGCCTCGCTCGGCCATGCCTTCGTAGAGCCGGGCCTTCAACTTCTCCATCCGTGCCCTGCTGCGTTTCGAACCCATCGCCTGACGCAACTGGTCGGCCTCGCTGGGCGTGAACCCGGCGACATCGATGGCCATCTGCATCAACTGCTCCTGGAACAAGGGCACACCGAGTGTCTTGCCGAGTGAGTTCTCCAGCAGCGGATGCAAGTAGGTGATGGGCTCCTGGCCGTTGCGGCGGCGGATGTAGGGATGCACCGACCCACCCTGGATGGGGCCGGGGCGGATGAGCGCGACTTCGACCACCAGGTCGTAGAAGCGGCGCGGCTTGAGGCGAGGCAACGTGGCCATCTGGGCGCGTGACTCGATCTGGAACACACCCACCGTGTCGGCGCGGCAGAGCATGGCGTAGACGTCGTCCTCCTGCGGAATGGTGGCCAGATCGACGTCGTAGCCACGGTGCTCGCGTATGAGATCGACGGCGTAGTGCAGCGCGCTGAGCATGCCCAGGCCGAGCAGGTCGAACTTCACCAACCCGGCCGCAGCACAGTCGTCTTTGTCCCACTGCAACACGCTGCGCTTGTCCATCCGCCCCCATTCGACGGGGCAGACCTCGATCACCGGACGATCGCAGATGACCATCCCGCCGGAGTGGATGCCGAGGTGCCGTGGCGCGTCTTCGATCTTCTCGGCCAGTTCCAGCACGGCCGCGGGGATGCCGTGATCCGGTTGATGGGTGGTGGTCGACACATTGCCCCAGGCGTCGATCTGCTTGCTCCACGCATCTTGCTGACCAGGCGCGTAGCCGAGCGCCTTGGCCATGTCGCGCACCGCGGAGCGCGCTCGATAGGTGATGACATTGGCGACCTGGGCCGTGTGATGGCGGCCGTACCGTTGGTACACGTACTGGATGACCTCTTCGCGCCTGTCACTCTCGATGTCGATGTCGATGTCGGGAGGGCCGTCACGTTCCGGCGACAGGAACCTCTCGAACAGCAACCCGAGCGACACGGCATCGGCCTTGGTGATCCCCAACGCGAAGCACACCGCGCTGTTCGCCGCGCTGCCGCGACCTTGACAGAAGATGTCGGCACGATTGCAGAACTCGACGAGATCCCACACGACGAGGAAGTAGCCGGCGAACCCGAGATGCTCGATCACGTCGAGCTCGTGGTCGATGGTCTTCCAGGCTCTGGCGCGCAGCGACAGGTCTTCGTGGGCACCGGGGCGCTCGCCGTACCGGCGGCGGCCGCCTTCGTCGACAAGGCGGCGGAGGTACTGCATCTCGCTGAGCGGGACACCAAGAGCACCTTGAGAACACGGGCAAGGGAACGGCGGCAGGCTCGGGGCCACCAATGCCAGATCGAAGGCTGCGGCCCGACCGATCTCGGCAGCGGCTTCGACCACGCCGGGGTAGCGCAGGAAGCGGCGGGCTTGTTCACCCCCGCTGCGCAGGTGGGCGCCAGTCGACGCCGGTAGCCACGGATCGAGCTCGTCGAGGCTGCGCCGGGCGCGCACCGCGGCGATCGCTGTGGCCAGCTTGCGCTGCGATGGGGTGGCGTAGTGGACGTTGTTGGTGGCGATGCAGGTGAGGTCGTGACGGGCTGCCAGTTCGACCAGGGCATCGTTGCGCGCCGAGTCGAGCGGATCGCCGTGGTCCCACAACTCGACCACCACCCGGTCACGGCCGAACAGATCGATGAGCCGGCGGAGCTGTTTGGCAGCAGCTGCAGGACCATGATCCACGAGTGCGGCCGGCACCGCCCCCTTGCGACAGCCCGTGAGCACCCATCCATGGCCGGCCATCGCATCGGCGATGTCGAGCAAGGTGAACTGGGGCGCACTCTTCTCGCCTGCCAGGTGACCCAGGCTCAGGGCGCGGGCCAAGCGGCCGTAGCCGGTCGGTCCGTCGGCGATCACCAGCAAGTGGTCGCCGTGCGGATCGGGCGCATGGTGGTCGGGGACGAGTCCGGTAGCGATCTGCTGTTGCGTGTCGTCCTCGCTGAGCACCTGGCGAGTGGCGGCGGTGCCAAGTGTGATCTCGGCGCCGAACACCGTCGGCAGCCCGACGGCTCTCGCTGCCTCGGCGAATCGAACGACGCCATAGAGACCATCGTGATCCGTGATGGCCAGCGCTTCCAGCCCGAGTCGGGCAGCCTCTTCGGCGAGCTGCTCCGGATGCGAGGCGCCGTCGAGGAAGGAGAAGTTGGTGTGGCAATGCAACTCGGCGTAGGGAACCGGCAGTGAATCGGGACGATGCAACGGCTGCGTGGCGTCAGGATCCGGTGCCTGGTACGGCTGGCGCTTGCGGCTCCACGCCGGCCCATCACCCCCTGCGTTCCATGACGGTGAACCGGGGGCACGGCCATCCCGGCCGCGGCTGTCTTGACCGGCCCGATTCACGGGACGGTCGGAGAGCGTTGCTTCCAGCTCCCACCACGGCATGTTCGGGTTGTTGAACCCCATAGGAGTCGATCACTCTATCGAACACCTGTTCGCCCATCAAACCCTTACATCAGCCCCACCCCTGTGGAGTGTTTCCCGCCTACCCGGGCGGCATCGAAACACTCCACACCGGCCTTCGCCGCATTCAGCGAATGGCGAGGCCGGTCTGCATGTCGAACAGATGCATCTGGTCGCCATTCACATGCACCGTGGCTCTGTCGTCGACGAGCAACTTGGTGGTCGGTGGAAGCCGGGCGGTCATCACCTGGCCATGAGTGCCGCCTTCCATCGCATCACGAACCTCTTCGGTGTCGACACCTTTGGCATCGACTGCCATGTGCACGATCACCTCGGAGCCGAGACCCTCACGAACCGTCACCGTTCCGGTGAGCGCGCTCAGATCGCCGTTGCCATCCGTGGTTTCGACGAGATGTTCAGGCCGGATTCCCACCGCCACGTCGCGCCCGTTGTACGCGGCCAGCGACGCCGGCGGCTGCGTGATCGAGACGGTCGCCGACCCGAGGCGGACCGAGCCGCCCGTGCCGTTCGCCTTGTACTCACCGCGCAACAGGTTCATCTGTGGCGAGCCGATGAATGCGGCCACGAAAAGGTTGTCGGGTCGGTCGTACAGGTTCTGGGGTGAATCGACCTGCATCAGCGAACCCTTCGACATGACAGCAACCCGATCGCCCATCGTCATCGCCTCGATCTGGTCATGCGTGACGTACACCGTGGTGGTGTTGAGCTCGTGCTGCAGCTTGGCGATCTCGGCGCGCATCTGCACGCGGAGCTTGGCATCGAGGTTCGACAGCGGCTCGTCCATCAAGAACGCCTGTGGCTGGCGAACGATGGCCCTGCCCATGGCGACGCGCTGGCGCTGGCCACCCGACAGCTGTGCCGGCTTGCGGTCAAGGTTCTCGGTGAGCTCGAGCGTGCGGGCGGCATCGGCGACACGCCGCTCGATCTCTTCCTTGGGCACCTTCTGCAGCTTCAAGGCGAAGGCGATGTTGTCGCGAACGGACAGATGCGGGTACAGCGCGTACGACTGGAAGACCATGGCGATGTCACGGTCTTTCGGCTCCAGATCGTTCACCACCCGATCGCCGATGCGCAGCTCGCCAGAGCTGATCGACTCGAGTCCGGCGATCATGCGCAAGGCAGTCGACTTTCCACAGCCCGAGGGCCCGACGAGCACCAAGAACTCGCCGTCGTCGATCTCGAGCGACAAGCCCGTGACGGCCTGGAAGCCGTTGTCGTAAACCTTGTCGATGTCTGTCAGCGTGATCGTGGCCACGGATCCCCCTTCACCTCTTACGGAAGTCTTGCATAGCTCTTTCCCTTCCGAGAACTGCATGGTATGGTTCCCTTGGAAGTTCTCTGGAATTTCCACGATTTTCCATCACGTCGACGACGTGCACTGTTCCTTGAGGGGGAATTCATGAAGACACGAAGAGGCGCCGTAGGCGCACTCTGTTTCGCCACGCTGCTCATGGCAGCTTGTGGTAGCGACACCAAGTCATCGTCCGACACTGCCGCACCGGGCGCAACCACTGCCCCGGCCGCCACAGAAGCACCGGGCGCAACCACCGCCCCGGCCGGCGGCGACAGCATCCTGAACGGCGAGATCAAGTGCGAGCAGCAGTACGCCGGCAAAGAGGTGCACATCTTCTCACCTGTCGTTGACAGCGAGAACGATCATCCGATCGCCGACTACGTCGCCGCATATAAGCCGCTAGCCGACTGCACCGGCGTCAAGATCGTCTGGGAAGGCACCAAAGACTTCGAGACCGAGAGCAACGTCCGCCTCGAGGGTGGAAATGCCCCCGATGTGATCGACTACCCGCAGCCCGGCCTCCTGGCCAGCTCGGTAGCCAAGGGCTACCTGTTCCCCCTGCCCGATGACGTCGCTGCGCACACCAAGAACGACTTCATCTCCGGTTGGGATGTGTACAGCACCGTCGACGGCAAGGTCTACGGC
>DATAJN010000268.1:0-3880 GCA_036262105.1 Ilumatobacteraceae bacterium | reverse complement strand
ACGGCGGGGGCGTTCACATGAACGACCTCGGGGAAATAGCAGGCCACCCGGTGGCCGTCACCTCGGTCTTCCAAAGGCGGTTCCTCGCCGGCGCAGACATCTTGGGCCTTCGGGCAGCGGGTTCGGAAACGACACCCGGATGGCGGATTGACAGGGCTTGGCACATCACCGGTGAGCACGATGCGCTTGCGGTGGCGCTCGATGGTCGGGTCGGGTTCGGGCGCCGCCGACAACAACGCCTGCGTGTACGGGTGCATCGGCGCGCTGTACAGCAACTCGGACGGACCGGTCTCCATCACTTTGCCCAGGTACATCACCGCGACGCTGTCGGAAATGTGCCGCACCACCGACAGATCGTGAGCGATGAACAGATACGACAGGCCGAGTCGGGCCTGCAGATCTTGCAGAAGGTTCATGACGCCTGCCTGGATGCTGACGTCGAGGGCCGAAACCGGCTCGTCGAGAACAATCAGCTTGGGCTCGAGAGCCAGTGCTCGGGCGACGCCGACTCGCTGGCGCTGTCCTCCGGAGAACTCGTGGGGGAAGCGCTTGGCATGATCGGGGGCGAGGCCGACGAGCTCGAGGAGCTCGGCGACGCGCTCGCGGTGGCTGCCGGGAACCTTGTGCACCTGGAGCGGCTCGGCGATGGCGTTGCCCACGGTGAGACGGGGATCGAGCGAGGCATACGGGTCTTGGAACACCATCTGCATCTGTTGTCGAAGTGGCTGTATCTTCTTGCGAGTCATCCCGACCAACTCGATGCCCTGGTACTTCACCGAACCCGACGTCGGTGTGAGCAGCTGGAGCACACAACGCGCGACGGTGGACTTTCCGGAACCGCTCTCGCCGACCAGGCCGAGTGTCGTACCTCCATCGATCGAGAAACTGACGCTCGAAACAGCCTGAACGAGGCTGCGAACGACGCGGATGCCTTGCAACTGGCGGATCGGGAAGACCTTGACGAGATCCGTGACCTCCAAGACCGCCGACTCGGAACGTTCACCGTTCAGCGCACTGGTCACTTCACCGCTCGTGCTCACGCCGCGCCTTCGACGGGAAGGAGTTCTTCAGCGCGAACGCAGGCAGTCTCCAGCCCGAGTAGCGGATGTAGCTCGGGAACGTCGCCGGCACAAACCTCAGTAGCGAAGGGGCATCGCGGCCGGAAGGCGCAACCCGACGGCGGCCGCAACATGTTGGGTGGCGCTCCGGGGATCGGTGTGAGCCGCTCGCGCCCCAAGGCCGGCAGGCTGGCCAACAGTCCCCTGGTGTATGGGTGCGTCGGTGTGCGGAAGATCGAGTTGACGTCGCCGCGCTCGACCGTACGGCCGGCGTACATCACCTGAACACGGTCGGCAATGCGAGCAACGACTCCGAGGTCGTGGGTGATGAAGACGACGCCGGCGCGAAACTGGTGCTGGATGCGCTGGATGACGTCGAGGATCTGCGCCTGCACCGTGACGTCGAGTGCCGTCGTGGGCTCATCGGCGACAAGGACATCGGGGTCGTTGGCAATCGCGATGGCGATCATCACCCTCTGGCGCATTCCGCCGGAGAACTCGTGCGGGTACTGCATCGCACGCGTCTTCGATTGCGGGATGCCGACGATGTCGAGCAACTCGATGGCGCGAGCCAAAGCCGCCGTCTTGGACATGTCGTTGTGAGCGCGAATCATCTCGGAAACCTGATGGCCGATCTTGTGCGTGGGATTGAGCGCAGAAAGGGGATCCTGGAAGATCATCGAGATGCGCTTGCCTCGCTGGGCACGCATTTCGTTGTTCTTCACGCCGACGAGCTCTTTGCCATGCACTTTGACCGAGCCTTCGATCTTCGCCGACTTGGGCAACAAGCCCATGGCCGCAAGGAACGTGACCGACTTGCCGGAGCCGCTCTCACCGACGACGCCGAGCAGCTCACCGGGACCGACAGTGACGTCAACCCCGCGTACGGCCTGCACATCGCCACTTTCTGTTGGAAACGTGACGCGCAGGTCGCGGATCTCGAGTACTGGCTCAGCTTCGGTCACGCGCGTTCCATCTCGGCCTTGGGGTCAAAAGCATCACGCAATCCATCGCCAACGAAGTTGATAGCCACGATCGTCAGTACGAGGAACGCGCAGGGGAACAGCACCAGCCACCAGTAGCCGGAAAGAATGGTCCGCTTCGATTGTGAGATCAGCAGGCCCCACGTCGTGCGACCCTGGCCAGGGCTCGGCCCGTAGCCGAAGAACGACAACGTCGACTCGGCGAGAATTGCACCCACCACGGAAAGCGAGAGAGCAACCATGATGGGACCAAGTGAGTTCGGTATCAGGTGGCGGAACATGATCCGCGGACCGCTGGCACCAACCGACCGAGATGCCTCGACGAACTCACGCTCCTTCAGCGACAAAACGATGCCGCGCACGATTCTGGCCACGGCCATCCACCCGACCGCTGACAAGAGGATGACCATGAACCGAACAGAGGTCTTGTCGCCCATGACCGTTTTCACCAACGGGGCTTCGGCCAACACGTTTCTGAGCACGAGCAACGACACGAGAATGGGAAATGCCAGGAAGATGTCGGTGATCCGCATCAGGATGTCATCGAACAGACCGCCCAGGTAGCCGGCGAGGGCGCCGATCACGGTGCCGAGCGTGCAGGCAATGAGGGCGACGGAGATGCCGATGATGATCGACACCTTGCCTCCGTAGAACACGCGGCTGTACAGGTCGCGGTTGAGGTCGTCGGTTCCGAACCAGGCCTTGGCGCTGGGAGGCGAGTTGATGTGCGTCGACGGTGTCTTCGGCAGACGCTGTGTCTCGCTGTAACGGGCGGGGATGCTCGGAAACAGGCAGGCCAGCACGATGAGAATGAGGATGCCGAGCGCAACCATCGCCACCCGGTTGCGACGGTAGTGACGCAGAGCCAAACGGAATGGCGAGAGCGATTCGCCGCCGACGCCCTCGGATTCGTCACGCAGTGACAGGCCGGTGAGGTCGGCATCGGTGTTGTCTTCGATCGCCGTAGCGATGTCTTGGGCGTGATCGATCTCAGTCAAGGCGAATCCTCGGGTCCAGGGTGGCGTAGAGCACATCGGCGAGCAGGTTGGCCATGATGACTCCGATGACGACGAAGACCATCCAAGGCATCAGTTGCGGGAAATCACCGTTTTCATAGGCGGTCAAGAAGAAGTCACCCATGCCTTTGTTCTCGAAGATCCGCTCGGTGATGATCAGGCCGCCGATGATGGCACCGATGTCGATGGCCGCAACGGTGACGATCGGTATCAGGGCGTTGCGCAGAGCATGGCGGACGAGAATGCGCCGCTCGGAGATTCCCTTGGCGCGGGCCGTGCGCAAGTAGTCGCTGTTGACGACTTCGAGCAGAGAAGCCCGCATGTAACGAGAGTAGACGGCGATGATCTGGATCGCCACGACGACGATCGGCAGGGTCAGGTGTTTGAGCCTGAGCACCAGATCGAAACCTTTGTGGCCTGCCGGGTACACCCCGGATGTCGGCAGCAGCGGATGCGACAGCCCGAGCCAGCGGGTGAGCGTGATGGCGAAGAACAACTGCAGCAACACGGCGCTGACATAAGGAGGAACGGAGATCCCGACGAACGCTCCGGTTGTGGAGGTCTGGTCGAACAGCGAGTGGGGACGAAGCGCTGACAAGATGCCGATGCCGAGACCGATCACGATTCCGACGATCGACGCGAGTCCACCGAGCACGATGGTGTTGGCCATTGCGGCTCTCAGCGATGGCCATACAGGACGGCTGCCCTTGATCGAGCGACCCCAGTCGAACGAGACGAAATGCGCCAGCCAGTGGAAGTACTGCGAAACGATGTTGCCGGTGAGGCCGTTGACTTGTTTGAACTGGGCCACCTTCGCCACCGA
>DATAJN010000267.1:0-7610 GCA_036262105.1 Ilumatobacteraceae bacterium | reverse complement strand
CGCCACCACCGGGCGACCTCGCGCCCAGCCAGATGTGATGAAACCCGGAGCGATCAACTCTCGCTTCGAACCGTGCTCTGTCGAGCGGCATCCGCGAGTCTATCGAACTTCGATGGCCCAAGTCCAGGTACTTGTTGGTGCCTATCTCATCCGATAGACTCTCGATCGATTTCAGAAAGTGCTACTGAACGGGTACTTCTTGGTGCGCCCCCTGGGTTTCGAACCCAGAACCTGCGGATTAAGAGTCCGTTGCTCTGCCGTTGAGCTAGAGGCGCATCGCCCAGGCCCGAAGGCCGGGACCCGAGCAGTGTAGGGGCACCGGGGCACCCCCGACTGCTCGATTGGGGTGACCGACGGGGCTCGAACCCGCGACATCCAGTACCACAAACTGGCGCTCTACCAGCTGAACTACGGTCACCATGTAGGCCTCCCAGTGTGCCACATGGTCGAACGTCTTCCACAGTTCGATTCGGAGACAGGCTGATCGCTCGTCCGTTCACGATGGATTTCGTGGTGAGCTAGGCTTGTCGGAACGAAATCCATCTGGAGAATCGAATGACTGCAATGGAATCCATCGACACCCGCCAGCTGGCAGCCCGCGCTCGCCAGATCACCCAACGCGAGCTCGGCGAGTACATCAAGCGCACGGCCGGTTCGATGAAGGCCACCCAGCGAGCCCGCAAGGTGATGCCACTCGGCGTGCCCTCGAGCTTCCAGTCGTACGACCCGCATCCGATCGTGGTTCGCAGGGCGAATGGCTCGTGGATGGAAGACGTCGACGGCAATCGCTACATCGATTTCGACCTCGGCTTCGGCGCTCTCTTCTCCGGTCACTGCAACCCGCTGGTGCGCCGTGCTGTCGATCGTCAACTCGACGACGGCACCCTGTTCGTTACGCCGTGCGAGCTGAACTCCGACGTCGCCGAGATGCTCGCCGCTCGCTACACCCTTCCGATGTGGCGTTTCACCAACAGCGGTACCGAAGCAACGATGGATGCCATCCGCGTAGCTCGTGGGCTGACCGGTCGCGACAAGATCGTCAAGGTCGAGGGCGGGTATCACGGTCATCACGACGAGGTGATGATCTCGATGAAGCCACCGATCAGCGAAGCCGGGCCGGTCGATGCACCTCGTGCTATCCCAGCCACCGCCGGAATCACTCGCGCCGTGCTCGGCGACACCAAGGTCGTTCCGTACAACCGTCCGGAGCTGTTGGAGAAGGCCTTGGCCGGTCGCGACGTGGCTTGCTTCATCGTCGAGCCGGTCATGGAGAACATCGGCATCTGCTTGCCCCAGCCTGGCTACCTGCAAGCGGTCCGTGAGATCACCCGCAAGTACGGAACGATGCTGATCTTCGACGAGGTCAAGACCGGCATCACCGCGGGGTGGGGCGGAGCCACAGGCGCCGTCGGCGTGCAGCCCGACCTCGTTGCGCTGGCCAAGAGCATCGGCGGGGGCCTGCCGTTGGGTGCGTTCGGTGGTTCCGCGGAGGCGATGGATCAGATCACGAGCGGCCGGGTGTTGCACCTCGGCACCTACAACGGCAACCCGTTGTGCATGGCCGCGGCGAAGGCCGTGTTGAGTGAGGTGTGCACGCCGGAGGCCACGCAGGCCACCATCGAACTCAACCGCCGCGTGCTCGATGCCTGTCAACAAACGATCGACGACGCCGACCTGCCGGCGCATACCGTGCAGTTCGGCGCGAAGGGTTGCATCACGTGGGCACCGAAGCCCATCCAGAACTACCGCGACTACAAGGCCACCGACTTCGACCTTGCCTTCGCGCAGTGGATGCACGGCATCAACCGAGGGGTGCTGTTGCCACCCGGCCTCGACGAGCAGTGGCTGATCTCAGTGATGCACAGCGAAGTCGACGCGATGCACTACGCCGATGTGTTCGCCGAGTTCGTCGCCGAACTGGTGAGCTGAGGCGCTCTTGTCGAACTTTGTTGCTGCGACGTTGCGCAGCAAACCCGGAGCGACAAAAGTTCAGGATCCCCAGCGACGCTCCTCGCGGTAGCGGTAGGTGCTGACGGGCGCGTTCCAACGTCGTCTCCGCCGAAGCAGGCCGGTACCGACCAGCAGCATCATGCCGCCCCCGCCGAACAGGATCGCCAGACCGACGAGCAGCGGCAAGGAATCGTTGGCCAGCCGCGCCGGTACGTCGGCCCATATGTTGTCGCTCAGGGCGGGGACCACGAAGCGCGGCACGATGTATCCGAGCACGGCGATCAACAGCGCCAGCAGCACCATTCCATAACCAAGGCTGTGTACGAGGGCAGATCTATTGGGATGGAGCATGAATCCGATCACGAAGAACCCGACGGCGAAGAGCGCACAGAACGGAACCATCCACCGCAGCACGATGCGCATCCTGTTGAGCGCCGTCACCTTCGGGACGGGAAGCGTGATCGATGGCATGTCGCCTACGACCTGATTGCGCACGATGAGCACCATCTGCGCGCCGGTGATGCGCACCGGGCCGTTCAGCTGACCGATCAATCGCGCGTGCGCGTCGTGCAGGACCTTGCCCAGCAGTGCCGCACCCGCTCGGGTACTGGCGACGGCGTTGACGGTCTGGCGCACGGTGTCTTGATCCAACCCGCGCTGCGAGGCAACAGCATCGGCGATGGTGTTGGCGATCTGGGTCTTGATGCGGTTGTCTTGCAACACCACCGTGGACAGTTGTTTCGTATGGTCAGGGTCGAACGCGCTGCGTTGCAACAACCATCCGCTGATTGCCAGGCTGGCGCACACATATGCGAGACCAAAGATCAGACCAGCCAGTGTTCGGCGCACGTCGCTAGTCTGGCCGATGAAGTCGCGGTTGTCTCTAGGGTGATGCCGATGACTCCGAAAGATCCGCGCTTCGGCCGCATGCTGCGGCGCGCGCTGCTCCTTCATTGCCCATGGTGTGGGAAGCGGCGAACTTTCATTCGTAGATGGCTCGGCAAGTATCCGCGCTGCCGAACGTGTGGCATTCGCTGGCGTCGCGAAGAAGGATTCGAACTCGGCGCGGTCGCCATCAACACAGCCCTCACGTTCCTCGCGTTGGCCATCGGGATGACGATCGGTTTTGTGCTGACTGCCCCCGACATCCCGGTCGCGCCGATGGTGCTCATTCTGCTGAGCATCGCGGTGTTGATGCCGATCGTGATCTACCCCTTCACGTTCACGATCTGGCTGGCGTTCGATCTCGCCGTGCATCGTCCCGATGCCGCAGAGCTCGTTGAGGCCGCTGCTGCGGTCGACGTGCAGGCGACGCGAACCACGATGCACGGAAATGCTTGATCGAACGACTGTTCGTAGTTACACTGCTGTCGTTCGAACGTGAGGGTCCGGCTCGGGGAACCGTGTCACACCCTTTCCGTATGGTGCCCATCACCGCAATCGAGGTCGTGCGACTCGGCCTCCACATCTCAAAAGATCCCATATGCATCAGGCAGGAAACGGAGAACGACAGTGAGCAGCGATCGTGAAAAGGCACTCGATGTGGCGTTGGCAGCCATCGACAAGCAGTTCGGCAAAGGCTCGATCATGCGGATGGGGGAGAAGGGGTCGATGGCGATCGAAGCCATCCAAACCGGGGCACTTTCGCTCGACCTCGCCCTTGGCGTCGGCGGGCTGCCGCGTGGGCGCGTGGTCGAGATCTTCGGTCCCGAGTCGTCGGGCAAGTCCACCCTGGCCATGCACGTGGTGGCCGAGGCGCAACGCAACGGGGGCATCTGTGCCTACATCGATGCCGAGCATGCGATGGATCCGGTGTACGCCGCGGCGATCGGTGTCGACATCGACCAGTTGTTGATCAGCCAACCCGACACCGGCGAGCAAGCACTCGAGATCGTCGACATGTTGGTTCGTTCCGGCGCCGTCGACGTGGTGGTCATCGACTCGGTGGCGGCGCTCACACCCCGCGCCGAGATCGAAGGCGAGATGGGCGATACCCACGTCGGGTTGCAGGCCCGGTTGATGAGCCAGGCGTTGCGCAAGCTCACCGCCAACCTCAGCCGCACCAACACGATCGCCATCTTCATCAACCAGTTGCGCGAAAAGATCGGGGTCATGTTCGGGTGCTTCAACTACTCCACTCGGGTCACGTTGGCCGATGGCACGCAGGAGAAGATCGGCAAGATCGTCAACAACCGCATGCCGGTCGAAGTGCTGTCCTACAGCCCCGAGCTCGACCGCATCGTGCCGATGCCGATCACCAATTGGTTCGACAACGGCGTAGCCGAGCGGTTCTTGCAGTTCAAGATCGCGCGCGGCGGGGGCAACGGTGCCGCGCAGTTCGCTGCCACCGAGAATCACATGATTTCTACTCCGGGTGGTTGGCGAGCCGCTGGCGAGCTGGTCGCCGGCGATCGAGTCATGCAGTCGGTGCCGCACTACCTCAGTGACATGCAGTGGCAGGTGTTGCTCGGCGGGCTGATGGGCGATGGTGCCTTGTCACCTACGCGCAGCGGCAACGGTGCCAGGTTCCGATGGGGCCACGGTGCCAAGCAGGCCGAGTATGGCGACTGGAAAGCGTCGCTGTTCGCCAACATCAACGTCTCTCGCAGCGAGAACGCCAAGGGCGCAGTCTTCTTCGATTGTCAGCCGCTGCCAGAGCTTGCCGAGCTCCGCGAGGCGGTGTACGTCGCCGGGAAGAAGGTGCTCAGCCACGACTACTTGAAGCAGCTCACCCCGCTGTCACTCGCTGTCTGGTACATGGACGACGCTGGCTTTCGGAATCGTTCCAAGGGCCTTCAAGCTCGCACCGCCGAAGGAAGCGGTCGAGCGGAAATTTGCGTCGAGGCGATGTCATCCGACACGCAGGTGCGCCTGCGCGACTACCTTGCCGACACGTGGGGCATCAACGTTTCACTCGCTCGGCGAGGGGCGAAGCAGACGGCCGTTCTCGTGTTCGCCAAGGATGAGACCGCCAAGCTGCACGCGCTGATCGCCCCGTTCGTGCATCCGAGCATGCAGTACAAGCTGCTCGAGCGGTTCCAGGGCCGATTCGCTGTCGAGCCGGTGTTCGCACCAGTACGGCAAATGCTGGCGCCAATGCCCATCCTCAGCATCACCGTCAAGCCGCCGACGCGCAGCATGCATCGCTTCGACATCGAAGTTGGTGGTACGCACAACTACTTCGTCGATGGCGTGATGGTTCACAACTCTCCAGAAACGACCCCTGGCGGCCGGGCGTTGAAGTTCTACTCGTCGGTGCGCCTCGACATCCGCCGTATCGAGAGCATCAAAGATGGTGCCGAGATCGTCGGCAACCGTACGCGGGTCAAGGTGGTCAAGAACAAGGTCGCCCCGCCGTTCCGTCAGGCCGAGTTCGACATCATGTACGGCAAGGGCATCAGCCGCGAGGGCACGTTGCTCGACATCGCCGTCGACATGGCCATCATCAAGAAGTCAGGCGCCTGGTTCACCTACGAGGGTGAGCAACTCGGTCAGGGTCGCGAGAACGCCAAGAGCTTCTTGGCCGACAACCCCGAGATCATGGTCGAGGTCTCCGAGAAGGTGCGTGTGCAGGCCGGCATCGGTCAAGACGCGCCCGATGCGGCCGAGTTCACGCCGGCCGACGAAGAACCGATCACGATCGAGTGACATGACGGTTCCGGCTCGTCTCACGTTGGTCACCCTTGGTGTCGCCGACGTGGCGCGGGCCACCACGTTCTACGAGGCGCTGGGTTGGCAACGATCCAGTGCCTCGAACGACGATGTCTCGTTCTTCCAACTCGGTGGTTTGGCCCTGTCGGTGTTCGGGCGTCAGGCATTAGCCGACGACGTCACGGTCTCCTCGGAAGGTCGTGGGTTCGCCGGCGTCTCGTTGGCGATCAACCTCGAGTCAGAAGCCGAAGTCGATCGGGTCGCCGCGGAATGGGTTTCCTGCGGCGGAACGATGGTCAAGCAACCTCACCGAGTGTTCTGGGGCGGCTACTCCGGGTACGTCGCCGATCCCGACGGTCACTTGTGGGAGCTTGCCCACAACCCGGGCTTCACGCTGTCGGCCGACGGCTCGATGCAACTTCCTGCTTGATGGGGCATCGGCGTCACACGCCACGGCACCGATAGCCTTTCGCCCGTGACTCGCGGCTACATCGTTCACACCTTTGGGTGTCAGATGAACGAGCACGACTCCGAGCGAATTGCCGGCCTTCTGGAAGACGATGGGTACGTGGCGGTCACCGACGAGGCCGAAGCCGACGTGGTGGTGCTCAACACGTGCTGCATTCGCGAGAACGCCGACAACAAGCTGTACGGCACCCTCGGGTGGTTGAAGCCGTGGAAGGAACAGCGTGAAGGCCGTCAGATCGTTGTTGCCGGCTGCCTGGCACAGAAGGATCGCGAGTTGGTGCGGCACAAGGCGCCCTACGTCGACGTCGTCCTCGGCACGCACAACGTTCATCGCACCGCCGACCTCATCGACCACGCTCGTCACAACGGCCCGATCACCGAGATCCTCGACGAGGCAGTGCTCGAAGATCACGCCATGTTCCCCAGCGCACTTCCAGCGCGTCGAGAGACCACCTACAACGCCTGGGTCACGATCCAAATCGGCTGCGACAACTCGTGTGCCTTCTGCATCGTTCCGGCCGTGCGCGGTGTCGAGATCAGTCGCCCATTCGCCGATGTGGTCGCCGAGGTCGGCCGGTTGGCAGCAGACGGCGTCAGCGAGGTCACGCTGCTCGGGCAGAACGTCAACAGCTACGGGCGTGATCTGCAGACGGCTGCTCGTCAGGCCGGCGACTCCACGGCCCGGTTGCGACCGATGTTCGCCGAGTTGCTCACCGCCGTCGGCTCGGTCGAAGGCATCCGTCGCGTCCGGTTCACCAGCCCGCACCCGAAAGACATGCGTGCCGAGACGTTCGCGGCGATGGCCTCCACCGCGTCCGTGTGCGAGCACCTTCACTACCCACTGCAGTCGGGCAGCGATCGCGTATTGGCGGTCATGCATCGCGGATACACCGCTCAGCGTTACCTCGAGCGTCTTGCAGCGGGTCGGGTCGCGGTAGACGACCTCGCGGTGTCGACCGACATCATCGTCGGCTTTCCCGGTGAGACTGACGACGACTTTGCCGCGACCCTCGAGGTGGTCGCCGAAGCGCAGTACGACTACGCCTACACGTTCGTCTTCTCACCGCGTCCGGGCACCGAGGCTGCTGAACTGACCGATCAATTCGTCGACCCCGCGACTGCGACGGAGCGCTTCCAGCGGTTGCGAGTAGTCGTCGAGCGCAGCGCTCTGACCAAGCACGAAGCGCGAGTCGGGCGCATCGAGGAAGTTCTGGTCGAGGGCCCGAGCAAGAAAGACCCCTCGATCCTGTCGGGCCGCACCCGGCAGAACAAGCTGGTGCACTTCGCCCCGCCGCAAGCCCTGCGCGCCGGTGCCTATGCCTCGGTTGAGATCACCCGCGCCGCACCCCATCACCTCGTCGGCCAATTCGTCGAGCTGTTGGCCGAGCCACAACACAAGCGGCGCATCGCCGTGCTCGCCGGGTGACGACCGCGTCAACACTGGTGATACTCGGGCCGACGGCTTCGGGCAAGAGCGACGTTGCCATGGCCCTCGCCGCCGCGCACGACGACGCCGAGATCGTCGCTGTCGACGCGATGCA
>DATAJN010000266.1:0-4133 GCA_036262105.1 Ilumatobacteraceae bacterium | reverse complement strand
CTGCGGCAGCTCCACCCCACCGTCGAGCAGCGAGATGCAAAGCTCGGCTTCGGGGCGGTCGAGCTCGGTCTGCAGACGATGCAGAAGCTCGCTCACCATCTCGGGGTCGCCTGAATGTCGCGCGTCCGCATCCACAACTTCTCGATCTCGCTCGACGGGTTCGCCACCGGCGAGGGGCAGGCCCTCGAGACGCCGTTCGGCCACGCCGGGCATCGGCTCCACGAGTGGCTGTTGGCCACTCGGTTCGCCCACCGCGAAGTCCTCGGCCAGTCGGGCGGCACCGAGGGTCTCGATGACGCGATGGCCGAGCGGCACGGATCCGGGATCGGTGCGGAGATAATGGGCGCGGGCAAGTTCGGCCCTCCGGGCTGGCAGGACGACCCGGAGTGGCGCGGGTGGTGGGGCGACAACCCGCCGTTCCGCACGCCGACGTACGTCCTGACCCACCGTCCGCGCCCGTCGCTGGAGATGGAGGGTGGTACGACGTTCCACTTCCTCGACGCCGAGCCAGCGGATGCACTCGAGGTGGCGCGGGACGCAGCCGCCGGTCAGGACGTCCGCATCGGCGGGGGCCCGACCATGATGCGCGCGTTCATCGCCGCCGGTCTCGTCGACCACCTGCACGTCGTGCTGGTGCCGATCTTGCTCGGCCGCGGTGTTCGGCTGTGGGACGGCCTGGAGGCGTTGGAGCAGCAGTACGACGTGGAGGCAGTCTCGACGCCCAGCGGCGTCACCCACCTCACGTTCACCCGATGACCGCATTGATCGCGGTGGAAGCCGAGTCCGCGACGGACCTGCCGCACCGAGGGACCCATGCGTTCCTAGCCGCAACGGAAGTCGCCACCGTCCCCAACCACCGGCTAAAGCCTCTGGTGAGCCAGTGGTTTCAGGGCGTCGTGCCGTCGAACATGACTTCGATCATCGGGGCGGTGTCCACGAGTGCGTCCAGTGGCTGCTGGGTCTGATACCACGTCGCGCTCAGATGTTCGAGAACAGCGCGGCGGGTTGCCGTATCGGTGACCGGTATCGCTCGTGCGGCGAGATCGAGGTGGGCGTGGCGCTTGAGGTGCACGGCAAGGCTCGGTTCTGCGTGGAGGTTGGCCAGCCAGTCTCGTTGACCCGGTGTTCCCGTGATGAAGAAACGGCCGTCGACGTCGAGCATCCAGATCTCGATCCGACGAGGCAACCCGGTGTGCCGTCCCGTGGTCGTGATGTCCACGGTCGGATCGTCAGCGAGTTCGACGCGCACAACATCCACAGCGGAAGCGTACGGCACCCCAACTTCGTCCACGCCACGCACCGCTCGGAATAGAGCGGGGATGCGCCGATCGGGGCTCTTCATGACAGACCGAGATGGCGTGGATCTGCTTGATCGTTCCGTGCGATCGCAGCGAATACCGTCTTCTCCATGGACATCGGAGAACTCATCAGGCTCGAAACCGAGATATGGCAGGCACTCGTCGACGGCGATGCTGAGGCTGACGCCCGACTGCTCGCCACCGGGCCGTGTACGCACGGGTCAGTGAGGCCGCTCAACAGGAGGCGATGTACGTCAGCTCGCTCTGGTGTCGACGTGGCGGCCATTGGGTCAACGTCTTCAGCCAGGACACTGCTGACACTGGCATCGCAGCCGTCTAGCTCACACCGCCCTGGACAGTACGCCATCTGCCGCTGTCGGTCGTCGCCGAAGCGCTACGTTCTGTGCGGGTCGACGACCCTGAGGCAGGGCCGAGTTCTGCGCCGTTGTCATGCGTCCCAGACCTGCACTTCCGGGGGTCGGCACGGGATCAGCGCGGTCGGTTTTATGGGGCACGCGGCTAATCGGTTCGCTGGGTGGTTCGCTGGCGTGACCGCGCCATGCAGACGGTATCGAGCGCCATCTGCTAGACGAGCACGTCGGTCCGGAGATGAGGCAGCAGCAAGGTCGGAGCCGTCGGCCGTCTCGTGGCGGCTTCTAGACGGTGTGAGGGTGCTTGAAGTACGCGCTCCTCGCTGCGTGTTGCTTGTAGAGCGGCCGTAGAGCGCACGTGTACAGAGTTGCCGGGAAGCCGGTCACCGCGGCCGGCCGCGGGTTCGCCTGCGTGGATACAACTTGGAGGATGGCATGAGTCGACGGAGGGTGGCTGCGCTCGTCGCGCCAATGTTGGTGCTAGTGATGGCGGCACCGGTTGGGGCGGATGGCCTACGGACACGGGTCTCGACCCAGTTGTCAATCGACGCCCAGGAGCAGTTCGACAACCCGGTGGGTACGTTCACGGCGCTCGGAGAGGGTTTCTGTGGCTCGGGCACGACCAACAGCGAATCCACCGCGATCGTGGACGGTCGACGTCTGGTGTTCGATGTCCGCAAGACGTTCACGTGCGCCGATGGCTCGGGAACCTGGAAGGTGCGGATCGAAGCCACAGTCGAGCCGTGTGACGCATTTGACTATGGAACGTGGCGGATCACGGGCGGGACCGGCGACTATCGCGGGCTCCGAGGCGAGGGCCAGATAGTCGGAACGTACGTCCCAGGCGACTCGTGCAGCGCGACTGGCATCGTCGATCACTATCGAGGCACGGCAAAGGGCGACTTAGGCCGCTGATCCCGTGACGTTCCAGGGTGCGCCCCGATGAGGCCAGCGCACCCTGGATGCGTCTCCCGGTCCAGCGTCTCTCGTGCCAGCCGGCGCGAGAAGACCAACCGTCTCAGGCCGGTCGCTGGGCGTGGCGAGACGTACCGGTGGCGAGACGTACCGTTAGCAGGTTGTGACGATGCAATTTCGGATCCTTGGGACGTTGGAGGTCGCCGACGGTAAAGCTGTGGCCAACCTCGGACCTCCAAAGCAGCGAGCCCTGCTCGCACTGTTGGTGCTGAACGCGGGTCAGGTGGTGTCCATCGACCGGTTGATCGACGCCCTGTGGCCCGACCGTGTCCCGCGCACCGCAACGCACTCGATCCAGATCTACGTGTCCGAACTACGCAAAGTACTGCGGCCGTTTGCCGGACGCGACCTGATCGCCACGCGAGCCCTCGGCTACGAGCTTGTCGCCGCCGACGACACCATCGACGCTCGTCGTTTCGAGCGATTCCTCGACGAAGCCGATCGGTGCGCACAGTCTGGTGATGACGAGCTCGCGGTCGTGGCAATTCGTAGCGCGCTGGCTCTGTGGAACGGACCGGTCCTCGCCGACTTCACCTTCGAAGAGTTCGCGCAGCCACACATCCGTCGTCTCACGGCCCGGCACATGGACGCGATCGAGAATTTGGCCGCCGCCGAGCTGGCGGCAGGCCGACCCGCCCAAGCCCTCGCCGCAGCGCAGATCGCGCTCGCCGACGAACCGTTGCGAGAGGGGGCCCGAGCAACAGCGATGGTCGCTCTGTACCGGTTGGGGCGACATCCCGAGGCGCTGCGCACCTTCCAACACCTTCGCCGTCAGCTCGCCGACCAACTCGGCCTCGAGCCATCACCCCAGCTCCAACGGCTCCAGGAACGGATCTTGCTCCACGATCCGGTCCTCGCGGCCGCCGAACACTCAGTCGAGTCGCCCGCACAGCCGCCCGGCAATCCTTACAAGGGGTTGCGTCCGTTCCTCGAGGCGGACGCCGCCGACTTCTTCGGGCGCGAGTCCCTTGTCGGGCAACTCGTCGCGCGGCTGGAGGGCACGCAGCTGACGACGATCGTGGGACCTTCCGGATCCGGCAAGTCCAGCGTCCTGGCCGCCGGGATCGTACCGAGCGTGCGTCGTGGAGCAGTGATCGCAGGTTCGGAGACGTGGGGGATCGTTTGGGTTGTGCCGGATCGCGCCGGGTTGAGAACCCTGGACGAAGTGGTCGCTGCGTCGCTCGACAGCGGTCGAGCCGACGGAGAGCCGCACGTGCTGGTCGTGGTCGATCAGTTCGAAGAACTCTTCGCCGCCGGCGACGACCTGGAGACGACACGGGTGTTGCGGCTTTTGACGGCGGCCGTGACCGCCTGCGCGCCGTTGTCGATCATGCTGGCGTTGCGCGCCGACTTCTACGACCGTCCGCTGCTCGATGCGGACTTCGCGGCGGTGTTCGTTCCCTCGGTCGTCAACGTGGTTCCGCTCACGATCGAAGAGCTGGAAGCAGCCATCGAGAGGCCCGCGGCCGCGGCGGACTGTCTCGTTGAA
>DATAJN010000265.1:0-4874 GCA_036262105.1 Ilumatobacteraceae bacterium | reverse complement strand
GACTTCTCGGCGGGCATGCCGATGGCCCGAAACGGGCCGGGTGAGGCGGTCGGCCGTGCCTCCGGCGGGCGCACCACGGGTGCTTCGTCGGGCTCGTGATCAGCGCGCACGTCGGGTGGCTTGTAGCTCATGCCGCCTCGTCGGCGGTCATCTGCGACTCGACGATCTCACGGTACGTCGCGCAGGTCTCGAGCAGTTCGGAGTGAGTGCCGAGGCCGACCGACTGACCGTCTTCGAGGACCAGGATCTGATCGGCGCGGATGATCGTCGAGACTCGTTGGGCGACGATGATGACGGTGGCCTCGGCGGTGTGCGGGGCGAGCGCGGCGCGCAGCCTGGCGTCGGTGGCCAGGTCGAGCGCCGAGAACGAATCGTCGAACAGATAGATCTCGGGGTTGCGCACGAGGGCGCGAGCGATTGCCAATCTCTGTCGCTGGCCACCCGAGACGTTGGAGCCACCTTGCGCGATCGTGGCCTGCAACTCGCCGGGCATCGCCCGCACGAAGTCGGTGGCCTGAGCGATCTCCAGTGCCGCCCACAACTCGTCGTCGGTCGCATCGGGGTCCGCGAACCGGAGGTTGCTGGCGACCGTGCCGGAGAACAGGTACGGCTTCTGGGGCACGAGTCCGATGCGCCCCCAGAGCGTGTCGGGGTCGAGGTCGCGCACGTCGACCCCGTCGACAACCACGGACCCTGACGTTGCGTCGAACAGTCGGGGGATCAGGCTGAGCAGCGTTGTCTTACCCGATCCCGTGCTACCGATGATGGCGGTGATCTGTCCCGGCTCAGCGAGCAGGGAGACGTTGGTGAGGACGGGTGCTTCCGCTCCCGGGTAGTGGAACCCGACGTTGCGCAGTTCGAGCGTTCCGGCGGAACGGATCTCGGTGATCGGAACCGCTGCGGGGACGACCGACGACGGAGTGTCGAGGACCTCGACGATGCGCTCGGCACAGACGGCGGCGCGGGGGACGAGGATCACCATGAACGTGGCCATCATCACGGCGATGATGATCTGTGCCAGGTAGCTGAGGAAGGCGATCAGCGCGCCGATCTGCATCTGTCCCTTGTCGATCCGGCCCGAGCCGAACCACAGCACGGCGACGCTCGAGGAGTTGAGCACCAAGATCACGATCGGGAACATGAACGCCTGCAACCGGCCGGCCACCAGAGCCGTGTTCGTGAGGTCGCCGTTGACGTCCGCGAACCTGCGGGCCTCCGCCGGTTCGCGGACGAACGCACGGACAACTCGCATCCCGGTGATCTGCTCGCGCAGCACGCGATTGACGGTGTCGATCCGTTCCTGCATCTTGCGGAACTGCGGAACCATCTTCCTGACGACGCTGAGGATGCCGATCACCAGGACGGGGATGCTGACCGTGAGGATCCACGACAGGCCACCGTCTTCGCGGATCGCCATGAACACGCCGCCGACGGCAGTGATCGGCGCGGCCACCAGGAGCGTGCAGGTCATCAGCACCAACATCTGCACCTGCTGCACATCGTTGGTGATGCGCGTGATGAGCGACGGGGCCCCGAACTGGCCCATCTCCCGTGCCGAGAAGTCGGTCACCTGATGGAAGATGCCGCTGCGCACATCGCGTCCGAATCCCATCGCCGCCTTCGCGCCGAAGTACACGGCCGACGCCGCGCATGCGATCTGCAGCAAGGTGATGAAGAGCATGAGGCCACCGGTCGACCAGATGTAGCCCGTGTCACCGCGGGCCACACCCTTGTCGATGATGTCGGCGTTGAGGCTCGGCAGGTACAGAGCCGCGATCGTCTGTGCCGCCTGCAACACGACCACGGCGATGAGTTGTGGCTTGTAACGGCGCAGGTAGGTGCGCAGTAGGCGGATCAGCATGCGGTAGCGACCCGATCGTGCGAGGCCATTCGGTGCACGGGGAAACGCTAGAGGGGTCGGAACTCACTCGCACTGGCGGACGCCATCAGTCACGGGACGTGACTCGTTGCTCGAGCAGTTGACGGCCGGTCACGACCCCGACGACGACATCGCCGTGCTGGTGATCCGGCGCAAGTGAGCCGAGTCGCCCTAGCGCGCGATGAGGACCGGGATCTCCGCCTCTTTCAGGATCGAGTCGGCAACCGACGGAGCGAACAGCCTGGTGACCCAACTCCGATCATGGGATCCGACGACGATCACGTCGGCTTGATGCTGGCGCGCCGCCTCGAGGATTGCCCGAACAGGATCGCCGACCTCGCCGACCACCTGCGGATTCGGCAGCTCGGCCTCCGCGGCGACATTGGTTGCCACCTGCATCGCCGCATCGATAGGCGAGCTGTTGACGTCAGGTACGTGTGAACCTGGACCGGCGCGCGGCCGGGGTTTTACACCCACCAATCCGGCAGGTGTCATGAGTACGGGGTAACCGACGCCCCACATCAGCGAGTCACCACCCCAGATCATCGATGACTCGCCGGCGACGTTGACGACGGTGTAGGTCGCATTGTCGCCAAACAGGTTGTAGGCAACTCGTGCGGCGTGGAGTGCTTGCTCAGACTCGTCGACTGCAATCAGAACTTGAATCATGCGCGAATGTACCCGTTGGCGAGGCAGGACAAACGTGCGGTTCAGCTGCCCGACTACTGCTCGACGGCCCGTTTCGTCAAGGTCACACCCTCGCTCGTGAACTCATAGCGGTCGACGACCGAACCGAGGATGTTCGCGGCCAGTTCGTCGGGTGCGACATCTACAGGACCGGACTCGAGCCGGAAACGAGTGATCAACTGATGGTCGTCGAGGCGGAACGTGGTGCGGACGCGCTCACCGACGTGACGCTCTGCCAGCATCGAGAAGACTTCGTCGAGGGCGAGCCGCACATCGTCGATCTCGTCGACCGTGAAGCCTGCGTCGGCACCCAGGGACGCGGCGATGATCCGAACCGTGGAGGCATATCGGGTTCGGAGCGGCACGATCACTTCGAATTCATCGTCGTTGCCGAGCGGCGAGTCCTGTTCGGTATCGGCCATCGTGGAGAACGCTATCTGTTGACGACGCCGTCGGTGCTGGCGGGGCTGGGGTGCGCTGTTTGGCAAGGAACTGACCCGGGTACCCCGATCGCGTGGCGACCTTCATCCATCCCGACGTCTCTTCCGAGCGATGTGTCGTCCACACCGCGCTCGATGCTGGGTGGTGATCCGTTGTGTCGCCGTCGACGCCCGTCACTGCCGTGCTGGTCAACGACTACGACATCATCGTGCAAGGATTGGCCGCAATCCTGGCGCCGTACTCGGATCGCGTACGCGTCGTAGAAATGGACGCCGGACAAGAGCCGAAGCGCGCTGCCGATGTTGCCCTGTTCGACACCTTTGCAGGTCGCCGCCGTTCCATCGCCCGTGCCAGCGAGATGGTTCGAGCTGGCCAGGTCGACCACATCGTGCTGTACACGTGGGATGCCGCAGCCGAGTTCCTCAACCTCGCTGACCGCGCCGGAGTGTCGGGTGTGGTTCTCAAGTCGACGACCGGCGAGGTGCTCGTCGACGTGATCGAGCGGGTCGTCGCTGGCGAACGCGTCGGCCTCGGGGAACTTCAACGAGGCCGTCAATCACGTGGTGAGCAGGGGCTGTCCGCGCGCGAAGGAGAAGTGCTCGCTCTGATCGCGCTGGGAAAGAGCAACGGGGAGATCGGGCATGAGCTCTTCTTGTCGGTCGATACCGTCAAGACGTACGTCCGTCGCCTCTACGCCAAGCTCGGCGTCAACAACCGCGCTCAGGCCGCGCTGTGCGCGGAGCGGCACCACGTGCTGCCGTCGACTCCGGACAGGCGACGTGCGCC
Organism: Ilumatobacteraceae bacterium; assembly: GCA_036262105.1. GTDB lineage: Bacteria > Actinomycetota > Acidimicrobiia > Acidimicrobiales > Ilumatobacteraceae > JAENVT01. The sequence continues at coordinate 1,081 of DATAJN010000265.1, read as the reverse complement.
ATGAACGGCACGAGTCGCGCCCGAGACCGTCGAGGTCAGTTCGAGCGCGACTACGACGGCACGAGCTCGACCTTAGGCGACGCTCGCAAAGACGTCGTCGGTTGGTTGTTGGACACCGGATTCGACGGTGACCTGCAAGATCGAGCAGCGTTGGTCGTCAGCGAGTTGGCCACCAACGCGGTGGAGGCGTCGCCCGGCAGCGCGTATGGTGTGCAGCTGCGGCGTGCCGGCGACCGGTCGGCAATCCTGGCGGTCACGAGTCACACCGACTTCCAGCGCCCTCCACCGCGAGAGCACTGGGGGCCGGCGTCGACATGCGCGGCTCGCGGACGAGGACTGATGATCGTCGAGGCGGTGTCCGACGGGGTCGAGGTGGACCTCCCCAGCCAAGACACTGTTGTGGTGACCGCTACGTTCCGTTCGGTGTCGCCGCTCAGGGCGGTGTAACTCCCGATCTGGTCGTGAGCTCCAGCGCGGCGGCGAGGTGCGCCGATGCGCCCGGCAAGAGCGTGGTGTGCACGAGATTCGCGCCCGAGAACCGCGCCGCCTCCGCGTAGAGAGCCGGAAGATCGATGTTCGAAGCGAGGGCAATGACGGTGGCGGTGTCGGGGCGCACGGCGGTCTTGAACCAGTCGACCCATTCGTCGGGGATGCCCACGTCGACGAACTTGGCGATCAGTGCACCGGCTCCTGCCCCCAGGCCGATGCCGGCCAGCCAGCCGACCGGCCCACCGAGGAACAGGCCGACGAGACCCGTCCACACTGCACCCGACAGCGCGGTGCTTCCGGGCTGGGGATCCACCGTTTCTCGAACGTGAACCTTGCCGTCGTCGTCTTTGACCACGACGACCGCGTCACGAAGAACGAGTTGGTGCGCCGCGGACATGCGAGTCAGAGCGAGTAGGAACTCTTGTGCTCTGAGAACATCGTCGAAGGAGATGCCGAACAGCGCCTCGGCCTGGTCTGTGTCGGAGGGGAGGTTCGTCATGTTTCACTCATTCCCTGGAGGGCAGAGCACCAAACCCGAGCGGTATGGCTCGACCAGTCTGCCAACGCATTTGAAGGCGAGATAGCGTGAGGC
>DATAJN010000264.1:0-7204 GCA_036262105.1 Ilumatobacteraceae bacterium | reverse complement strand
TCCGCATGTAGTCAGTCTGGCCGATGGGGTCGCCAATGCGACGTCAACGTGACGTCAACCACGAATCGCCGAGATCGCCGCCACGACCCCGAAGACCAGGAACAACACACCCGCCGAGCGTCGCACGGTGCTCACCGGCAGGCGTCTTTGCAGCCAGGTTCCGGCCAGCACGGCAAGAACGGCGACGATGATGTGGGCGGTGATCGACCCGGCAGCGACCGCTACCGGGTAGCCGCGATCTGCAACGATCCCGACGGTTGCCAGTTGGGTAAAGTCCCCGAACTCGGCGATGCCGATGATCAACGCCGTGCGACCAATCACCCCCCAAACGCTGTGGACCGCAGCGGCGCGGACCTCGTCATCACTCGTCGCGCCGTGCAACAACAGCGCGCCGCCGACGATGAACACCGCTGCCACGACGAACTCGGTGGGGGTGCGCGGCAGGTGACGAAGGCCCTCGCCGACGGCCACGGCGAGTACGGAGTGGAAAGCCATGGCCACCGTGACGCCGACGACCACGGCGAGCGGGCGGCGGTAACGCGTCGTCAACACGATGGTGGCGAACATCGTCTTGTCGGGCAGCTCGGCGAGGAAGACAACCCCGAAGGCGACGAGGAACGCCTGCAGTGCCGGGGCCATCAGCCGACGAGACGCTGGATTCGCGCGGCGTGGCGCGCATGCGTGCGCAGCATCTCGTCGAGGTCGGCGTGGAGGAGATGCCCGTCGCGGACGATGGTGCGCCCGTTGACGATCGTGTGCCATGCCGACACCGGGCCGCATCGCAGCCAGGCCTCGATGGGGTCGGCCAACGCACCCGCGAACGAGGGCCCGGTGAGGCGCCACACGGCGAAGTCGCCGACGGCTCCTGGTTCGATCACGCCGATCTCGCCGGAGCGACCAAGACATGCGGCGCCGCCGACCGTCGCACACTCGAGCGCCATTCTCGCCGTGCCTGCCGGTGCCCCGTTGCGCAGCTTCGCCGACAACATGGCCTGGCGAGCTTCCATCCACAACGACGCACTGTCGGCTGACGACGATCCGTCGACGCCAAGACCGACCGGGACCCCAGCAGCTCGTAGCGCGGCCACCGGGGCGATGCCCGAGGAAAGGATCATGTTGCTGCTCGGGCAGTGCGCCACCCCGATGCCCGCGGCGCCCAGCCGGAGAATCTCGTCGTCGTTCGGCATCACGCAGTGCGCCACCCATGCGCGATCTGTGCACCAGCCGGTTCGCTCGAGGTACTCAGTCGGCCGGCAGCCAAATCGGCTCACCGAGTAGTCGTCGTCCTCGGAGTTCTCGGCGAAGTGTGTGTGCAGCCGCACATCGAGGCGCTCGGCAAGCTCGGCCGTGCGGACCATCAGTTGCTCGGTGACACTGAAGGGGCTGCACGGCGCCAAGGCGATCTGCACCATCGACCCGTGGCGCCGGTCATGGTGACGAGCTACGGCCTGCTCGCATGCGGCGAGGATCTCGTCGTCGTCAGCGACGACATCGTCGGGTGGCAACCCGCCGTCTTTCTCGCTCAACGACATCGAGCCGCGCGTCGGGTGGAAGCGCATGCCGATCTCCGCTGCCGCAGCGATCTCGGCCGACAGCAAGTCGCCCGCGCCCCGAGGGTGCACGTACAGGTGATCGGAGGACGTCGAGCATCCGCTGAGGGCAAGTTCCGCAAGCCCCACGAACGCACTGGCGTGCACCGATTCCTCGTCGATCGCCCGCCACAGCGGGTACAGCGATTGCAGCCAGCCGAACAACGGCTTGTCGGTCATCGGTGGAAAGGCGCGCGTGAGGTTCTGGAAGATGTGGTGATGGGTGTTGATCAAACCTGGGGTGACCAGGCAGTCTGCGGCATCGATCGTCTCGTCGGCCGCCGGCTCGGGGTCGGTCGAGGCGCCGACGGCGGTGATCACACCGGCATCGATCGCCACCCATCCGCCGGCTAGCTCACGGCGCTGGGCGTCGAGGGTGGCCAACAGGCGCGCCCCGCGGATCAGCAGGTCAGTCACGGCTCAGGCCAACGAGTCGACGATGGTGCAGATGTCGTCCACCGAGGTCAGCGGGTTGATGATGCACAACCGCAGAACGACTTCGCCGTTCCACGATGTCGGCGTGACGAAGGCGGTTCCCTCATCGAGCAACCGGTCACTCCAGGCCTCGTAGTCGGCCGCAGACCAGCCACGGCGTCGGAACAGCAAGACGCTGAGCTCGGGCTCCATGATCAGTTCGAGATAGGTCGCCTCGTCGATGAGGCGCGCACCCTGCCGAGTCACGTCGAGTGCATGTTCGATGGCATCGCGATACGCCTCGGTTCCGTACGTGGCCAGGCTGAACCACAGCGGCAGTCCGCGGGCCCGCCGCGAAAGGTGGTGGGCGAAGTCACTTGGGTTCCACTCGAAATCACCGAGGTCGTCGCCGCTGTGCAGGACGTCGAGGTACTCCGCATGCTGCGTATGCGCTGCCCGGCCCACCGTCGGGTCGCGGTACAACAGCGCGCAGCAGTCGAATGGGGCGAACAGCCACTTGTGCGGATCGACGATGAAGCTGTCGGCCTGCTCGATGCCGTGGTAGCGACCGCGCACGCTCGGAGCGGCGAGCCCAGCCCCGCCGTATGCGCCGTCGACATGCATCCACACGTCGAACTCCGCACACACCTCGGCAACGCCGGCCAGATCGTCGATCACTCCGGCGTTGGTCGTTCCTGCGGTGGCCACGATGGCGAAGAGGCGGTCACGATCATCGGCGGTCAGTCCTTCCAGTACTCCACGCAGCGCTGTTCCCCACAAGCGACCATGGTCGTCGGCGGGCACCAGGCCGATGTCGGCATCGATCGCCCTGGCCGCGGACCCGACGCTGGAGTGGGCACCGCTGCACGTCAGCATCAAGCCACGGCTGCGATCGTGTGTGCCCTCGGCTCGGCGACGCCATCGAAAGCGCGCCGCCAGCAAGGCACTGAGGTTGCCAGCTGTGCCTCCGGTGACGAACACGCCACCGGATGATTCGGGAAAGCCCACGAGATCGGAGATGTAGCGCAACGCCTCGTTCTCGGCGAAGACGGCTCCGCCGCCCTCGAGCCACGACCCCCCGTAGATGCTCGATGCGCCGACCACGAGATCGAACAAGATCGCCGCTTCCGTGGGAGCAGCAGGCACGAACGACAAGAACCGCGGGTGATCGATGGAGATGCTCGCCGGGCCCAGGACCTCGGCGAAGATGCGCAGGGCCTCGAGGCCTCCGATGCCCTTTGCGGTAACGGTCTTGCCGGCCATGGCACGTAGCTCCGCGGCGGGCCGGGTCTTGTCGAGCGGAGGTGGATCGAGACGCATCCGTTCCACGGCGTATCGCACGACGGCCTGCGTCAACACCTCGGTTGCCGAGTCGTGACGGTGCATGGTCAGACGTTGAGGTCGAGCAGCTCGCTGCCCTCGTTGCGGACCTCGGCATCGTTGTTGAGGACCACACCGAGCACTGCCGCAATGACCACGCTGCCCATGCACACCAGCACCGGAAGGAGCAGGAGCACGACGACGACAGCGATTGCGCCAGGCACGGGGGTCACCCTACCGGCTGGTACGCCCAGGCCTCAATCTCCACGGCGCCACCTGCCGGTAGAGCGGCGACGCCGATGGTGCTGCGCGCCGGGCGATGGGATCCGAAGCCGTTCACGTAGGCGTCGTTGAACGTGGCGAAGGTGTCCATGTCGGTCAGGAAGCACAGGGTCTTGGCGATGTCGGTGAGCGATGCTCCGACACTGGCCAGCTGGCTTTGCAGGTTCTCGATGGCCTGCGTGGTCTGGGCGGCGACGCCACCGCTGACCAACGTGCCGTCCTGCAGGCCGAGCTGACCGCTGACGATGATCCAGTCGCCGGCGCGAACGACGGGGGTGTACGGGCCAAGAGGTTTGCTCATGTCCGCATCGTAGGCGTTCCGCGTACACTGGTGACGATGTCGATGTCACGGCGCCATCTCCTAGCCGGCGCCGGCGGACTGCTCGTTCTTGCCGCGTGTGGTGGCGATTCGAAGCCCTTCATCGTTGCCGGGCGCTACCCGAGCAACACCTTCGTGCCCGGCAAGATCCGCCTACCGATCTCGTTGGCCGACAAGGACAGCCTGCTGACGTCGGGTCCGTCGAAGCTCACCGGACGGGTGCTCGACAGCAGCAACAAGCTGATCGCCAACGTCACTGCGGGGATCCGCTCGAAGGACATGGTCATCCCCTACTGGCCGTTCGTCGTCGACATTGCCACTCCCGGCGTCTACACGTTGCGCATCAACGGCGACGACGGAAACGGCACCGACTTCCTCGTCAGCGACCCGGCCGACGTGACCGTTCCGTACGTCGGTTCCAAGCTTGCGCCGTTCGACACGCCGACTGTCGACAACCATCGCGGCGTCGAGCCCTACTGCACGCTGACGCCCAACCCGTGTCCATTGCATGCCGTCACCCTCACACAGGCCCTGTCATCGGGAACGCCGGTCGGGTACATGATCGGTACTCCCGCACATTGCCAAACAGGGGTGTGCGCACCGGCGTTGGAGTTCCTCGTCAAGTCGCATGCACGGATCGGCGACAAGATCACGATGGTCCACGCCGATGTCTACTCCGACCCGGCGGGTACGACCGTCGCTCCCGCCGTCGCTGCTCTAGGGCTCGACTACGAGCCGGTCCTGTACCTGTGCGCCCCCGACGCGACGGTGCGCGACCGCATCGACGTGATGTGGGATCAGAGCGAGCTCGACGAGCGGCTCGACGCTTTTCTCGCTGTGGTCAGCTGAAGCTCGACCCGCAACCGCACGTGCGGCTGGCGTTGGGATTGTTGATCGAGAACCCGGCCTGGTTCAGACCGTCTTTGTAGTCGAGGGTCGCACCCTGCAGCATCTGCGCCGACTGTGCGTCGACGACGACGTTGACCGTCGCCCCTGGATTACCGAAGGTGGCCTTCTCGTCGTCGGTGGCTACATCGCCGTCGAAGAACATCTCGTAGGAAAAGCCACTGCAGCCGCCGGGACGCACTGCGACACGCAACGCCAGTTCGAGATCGCCTTCTGCTTCAAGTAGTTCCTTGACCTTGACGGCGGCGGTATCGGTGAGCGTGATCACGGTGTGGGCTCCTCCTGCGGTTCGGAAAGACATTGTAACGCATGCAACCGTACAATCGATGTTGTGATTCCCGGTCCGCCAGACGTCGAGACGGTCACTGAGCTCTTGCGCTCCGTGATCGACCCCGAGCTAGGCGCCGACATCGTCACTCTCGGCATGGTTCCGTCGGTCTCAGTGGCCGACGACGGGGTCGTGACGGTCGGAGTCAAGCTCACGATCGGCGGCTGTCCGCTGCGTGCTCAGATCAAGCAAGACGTGGAGACGAGGGTTGCGATGCATCCCGGTGTCACCAAGGTCACGATCGACTGGGGTGAGATGACCAGCGAGGAGCGCACCGAGGTCATGCTCAAGGCACGGTGGAACGCTCGCGAGAACGCGCCGAACACCGAGGTGTCGACCTCTACACGGATCCTCGCCATCGCCAGCGGCAAGGGTGGGGTCGGCAAGTCGTCGGTCACGGTCAACCTGGCCGCCGCAATCGCCGCCGAAGGTTTTACGGTCGGCGTGCTCGATGCCGACATCTGGGGATTCTCCGTTCCTCGGTTGCTCGGCATCGACGATCGGCTGGAGGCCGAGGCGGTCGAGGGTCACGAGAAGCCGATGATCATCCCGCGTACTCTCCCGGTAGGTCGGGGCATGTTGAAGGTCGTCAGCACCGGCTTTCTTGTCGAGGAAGACACCGCGTTGATGTGGCGCGGCTTGATGCTCAGCAAAGCTGTCGAGCAGTTCCTACGCGACGTGCACTGGGGCGAACTCGACTATCTGCTCATCGACATGCCACCGGGCACTGGAGATGTGCAGATGGGCTTGGCCCGCATGCTGCCACGCACCGACCTGCTCATCGTCACGACACCGGCTATCGCCGCCCAGAAGGTGGCTGCTCGGGCGGCCGACATGGCCCGGCGCAGTTTCCTGCGGGTGTGCGGAGTGATCGAGAACATGTCGTCGTTCACGTGCGAGCACGGGATCGAATACCCGCTGTTCGGCACGGGTGGCGGTCAGGCGCTCGCTGACGAGATCGGGGTCGCTCTGCTGGGACGCGTCCCGCTCGAGACGGCTGTCGCAGCGGGTGGTGACGCCGGCCGGCCCGTGGCGATCGACGGCACCGGTTTGGCAGCGGCGGAGTTCCGGGCGATCGCCCGCAAGATCGTCGACGAGGTCGCTCCGCCGGTGAACATGGCAGGATGCTCGGCGCGCATGTTGTCGTTGGTTGCCGCGGCGCTCGACTCGGCCGATCAGACCAGGTCGGCGTAGTCGTCGTCGCCAGGTAGTGAGACGCCGGTGATCCGGCCCACCGCGTTTCGACGCAACCTGGGCATGATCGCCACAGGTCTGTCGAGTTGTCGAGCGGCGTGCATCACTGCTGCGGAGTCTCGGTGAGCCGCAAGGTATTCGAGGCTCTTGATCGTGGGAGGCATCATCGTCAGCTCGCCGCTTGTCTCGCGTTGCAGAGCGTCGGTCGGGCGTATCCACGTGCTGGCGATGGTCTCGTTGTCGTCGTGCGTTGACGTCTGACCTGCCGGAGCGACTGCGATGAAGAAGCGAGTGTCGAAACGTCGCGCCGACTCCCCGACCGGCGTGACCCACCGGCTCACCCACACCAGGTCCTCGATCGCAGGGCGGAGACCGTGTTGTCGGCACAGAGCGACGAGGTCGACGGTGCCGTCGTGCACGTCGTGACGGTGAGTCAGAGCGCGATGCCCGTCGACGACCGCCATCCCGCCCTCGTCTCTCGCCAGGAGAACTCCGGCCTCTTCGAAGCATTCTCGGATCGCGGCGATGACGTAGCCAGGATCGCCCGATCCATCAGCCTCGTCGACCTTGCCACCTGGAAACACGTACATCCCCCCGGCGAAGGCCGCACTCGTCGTTCGGCGCAACATGAAGACCTCGATGCCGGCATCCGTGTCACGGAGCAACATCACGGTCGCCGCAGGTTTCGCGGGGATGGAAGGCTCGGTCATCGCGGGCGACGGTAACGCGTTTGCGTAGTCTTGCGTCAGTGTTGGTGTGGATGGATCTCGAGATGACCGGTTTGGAACCGGCTCGTCACGTGATCGTCGAGATAGCCACCCTCGTGACCGACGATGATCTCAACATCGTGGC
>DATAJN010000263.1:0-2390 GCA_036262105.1 Ilumatobacteraceae bacterium | reverse complement strand
ATCCGTGTAGCCGCGGAACGCTACGTAGCCTTCCGCGGCTGCACAGTTCCACCCGGACTGTGACGGGGGTGCCACTGGGCTCGGGATCGGCGGCGATACTGTCAGGCCCGATGTCGACCAGGTGGCGAAGCGCAAGCCTTGCTGCCATCGCGTTCGCCCCACTGCTGGCAGGGTGCACGTTCGGACCAGGCAACGCGGCAACGACGACGACAACGACGACCACATCGACAGTGCCGCCGACCACCAGCACGACGACGACGATCCCGCCGACCACCACCACTTCGACCACGACATCGACAACGTCCACGACGACCATCCCGCCGACAACGACGACCACGACGATCCCGCTGATCACCGAGGGTGCCGTGATCATCGTTGCCAACGCGTCGGGCGTGACTGGCGCGGGGGCGCTGCTCACTCAAGAACTCGGCGACCTGGGGTTCCACCTCGACAAGCCGACGAACGGTGCCGGCGAGGAGGAGAAGCTCGACGTCAGCAAGGTCTACTTCATGCCCGCTGGCGCCGACGTCGCCGCGTCGGTCGGCCGCGTCATGGGCAACATCCTCGTCACCCGAATGCCGACTCCCGTGTGGATCACCGGTGGGCCGGCCAGGCTGGGCGACGCAACGGTCGTGGTGATGCTGGGCACGGACATTGCCAACAACAAGCCGATCGTGCCGACGGGCTGACGGGCGGCGGGCTCAGGTCTCGTCTTCGAAGCGATAGCCCATGCCGGAATCGGTGATGAAGTGCTTCGGTCGCGCCCCGTCGACCTCCAACTTCCTGCGGATGTGGGCCATGTGAACGCGCAACAGATTGGGGTCGGGGTCGTAGGTCGGCCCCCACACCGCGGTGATGAGTTGCCGATAGGTCACCAGCCGGCCGGGGTAGCGAACCAGATATTCGACCATGGCCCATTCGGTCGGCGTCAGCCGAACCTCACCGTCGCCAGACGGATCGTTGACGAACGCCCGATGCGCGGCGAGATCGAGGCGAAACGACGACGTGGTGACCTCGGCTTTCGACTCCTGAGTGTTCGGAGGTCGCCGGAGAACCGCACGCACCCGCGCCAGCAGTTCGGCCATCCCGAACGGCTTCGTCACGTAGTCGTCAGCGCCGGCGTCGAGCGCCTGCACCTTCGATCGCTCGTCGTCACGAACGGAAAGGACGATGATCGGCATGTCCGTCCAACCGCGCAAGGCCTGGATCACCAGTACGCCGTCCATACCGGGAAGGCCGAGGTCGAGCAACACGACATCGGGATGCTCGGTTGCCGCGACCTGGATGGCCCGCTCGCCGGTCTCGGCTTCGAAGACCTCGTAGCCACGCGCCCCGAGGTGCAGGCTCAGGGCGCGGCGGATCTGGCGCTCGTCGTCGACCACCAGAATCCGGGTCACTGCTCCTCCCGGGGTTGGGCGATCGGCAGGACGAGGATGACCGTCAACCCACCACCCGGAGTGTCATCGAGCTCCAGCCGGCCGTGCATCGCCTGCAAGAAGCCTTGGGCGATCGACATTCCGAGACCGACTCCGTCCGCACTGCTGCCGCCAACACTTCTGTCGTCACGGAGTTGCACGAACGGGGCGAGCACCTTGTCTCGGAGATGAGCAGGAATGCCCGGCCCGCGATCTATCACGCAGACGTGGATCTCCTCGCCGACGACGCCGACGCTGAGTCGAACAGGCGTAGCTCCGCCATGACGCAACGCGTTGGTGATGACGTTGTCGAGGCTCCGCTCGAACAGCGCCGGGTCACCGTACGCCGCTGGAAGACCAGCCGGAACTTCGACGTCCACTCGATCGCCAGTCGCCCCGACTCCGGCGAGGGTCACTCCGATCGACTCGGCAACATCGACGGTCTGACAGTTGACTGCGAGCGAACCGATCTGCAATCGGCTGGCATCGAGCAGGTCACCGACCAAGCGGTTCAGACGATCGGTCTCCTCGTCAACGGTCACCAGCGCGTCGTGAACCTGCTCGGGGCGCCACTTCACTTCGTCGGCTTCCAGCAGCCCCGACACCATCGCCTTGATCGACGCAAGCGGCGTTCGCAGGTCGTGGGAGACGGCGCGCAGCAGTGCGGTGCGTGCCGCATCGATCTCCGCAAGGGCCTCTGCTTCGGCCGCGTCCCTGCCGAGCTGCGAGCGATCGATGGCCACCGCCAATTGGTCGACGAGGGCGCGCAGCACCCGCTGATCGTCCCCCGACAACGGCCGGCCGTACAACTCCAGCACGTGTGCGCCGCCCGAGGCCAAGGACACCCCCACGGAAAGCGTGGCCACGGGTTGCACGGTCACCACCTCTTCCGAGGTGTCATATCCACGATGAACCCCGGCATCGGAAACCAGGCGAACACGGTCAAGCCCGAACGTGTTGCGAATCTGCTCGAGC
>DATAJN010000262.1:0-4280 GCA_036262105.1 Ilumatobacteraceae bacterium | reverse complement strand
CACCACGACAGCCACGTCGACAACGCCAGCCACCACCACAACGACAGCCACGTCGACACAAACGCGTTCGTCCTGGGGAGGACAACGCCATCGCGGCGACGGTCGTGGCGGCCGTGGTTAGGTTCGCCGACGAGCCGGTTGGCTAGCCACGCAGCGTTGCGCCGAGCTTGGCGACGCCGGCGATGATCTTGTTGCGAAGCTCGGTGAGCTCTGCATCGCCGAGCGTTCGATCGAGAGCCTGGAATCGAAGTCGGTACGCCAAACTGCGGCTGTCGTCGGCCAACCCCGGGCCGCGGTACACGTCGAAGAGAGCCAGCTCGACCAACAGCGCACCGGCGGCCTGCTTGATGGCCTTCTCGACCTTTTCGGCGATGACGGAGTCGGGGGTGACGAACGCCAGATCGAGATCGCTCGACGGAAAGCGGCTGGTCGGTTTCCAGACGGCCACCTTTTCGTCGACGTCGAGCAGAATCGACAGGTTCAACTCGAGCAAGGCGACTCGCTCGTCGACGCCATACGCGTCGAGCACATCGGGATGAACCTCACCGACCACACCGATCGTGTCACGGCCAAGTGACAGCGTCGCCGAGCGCGTGGGGTGCAGCCCGGGCGGCGGCTTCGACTGATCAACGCGCGCGCCGAAGCCCATCGCCGCGGCTATCTCGCGCCACACTTCAACCGCCGCCATGGCTTCTCGGTCCGCCAGCACGACGGCGAGCTCTTCGTACTCGCCGGGCAGTTCCCCGTCGCCCGGCGGGTAGGCATGCCCGATCTCGAAAAGGCTGACACCAGCTCGGCGATGTGACTCGTTGAAGGCAATCGCCTTCAACAGGCCGGGGCGCAACGTCGTTCGCAGCACACTCTCTTCCGCGACCAGCGAGTTGACGATGCGCACGGCCGGCCCGTCGAGCCCGGCACGAACGAGATCATCGTCGGCCAGAAACGGATTGGGCATCGCCTCGCTGATACCGAGACCGAGCAACACCTCGCGCAGCCGTCGGCGGCGCGCCTGCTGAGGTGACAACCGGCCATGCATCGCCGATTTCGGAACTGTCTTGCCGATCTTGCTGTACCCGTACTGACGAGCGACTTCCTCGATGATGTCGACTTCACCCGTGCAATCGGGTCGCCAGGACGGAACGGCCACAGAGAGGGTCGCATCGCCCATTGCCTCGAATCCGATTCCAGCAATCAGTCTGATGATCTCGGCGCCGGCCAGCGAGGTGCCCAGCAGGCCATTGACCTTGGCGACGCGCACATCGATGACCGCTGCACTTGGCAGAGAGGGCGACCGGGCATCGATCATCCCGTCGTGGACGACGAGGTCTGGGCACGTGACCCGCAGCAGTTCGACGAACCTGGCGATGGCACACGGCATGCCCTGAGGATCGACACCGCGATCGAAGCGCAATGAGGCTTCGCTGCGCAGGCCGAGTCGCCCAGCAGACTTGGCGAGGCTGATCGGTTCGAACCAGGCGATCTCCAGGGCGATCGTCGTGGTGTCACCACTGATCTCGCTGTGCAGTCCGCCCATGATTCCACCGATGCCTATCGGCACGTCGTTGGCATCGCAGATCAAGAGATCGTCGGCGGTGAAGGTGCGCTCGACCCCATCGAGAGTGATGAGCGTCTCGCCGTCACGGGCGCAGCGCACCCGGAACCCCGCACCACCGAGCGCATCGAGGTCGTAGGCGTGGTTGGGTTGATTGAGCTCGAGCATCACGTAGTTGCTGACGTCGACGACGTTGTTGATCGAGCGCATCCCGGCCGCCGTCAGTCGGTGGACTATCCACTCCGGCGACGAGGTGACCCGCACCCCGCTGATGACCGTGCTGGTGAAGCGCGCACACCGATTGCCGTCGACCAACTCGACCGTCGCCTGGCGCGTCGGCGCTCCTGACGTCGCAGTGATCGCCGCGCTCGGCAAGGTGACGGGGATTCCGAGCCGCGCTGCCACTTGGCGGGCAACGCCGAGATAGCCGAAGCAATCGGGCAGGTTCCTGGTGACGTCGACGTCGTAGACCGTCTCGGTCTGCATGCCCAGGGCCTCGCCATATGGCACCCCGAGTGGCACGTTGCTGGGCAGGATGACGATGCCGGCGTGATCGTCGCCGAGGCCGAGCTCGCGGGCTGAACACAGCATGCCGTCGCTCTGGATGCCGAGAATCGGCTTCGGCTCGATCACCCGGCCGTCGGGCATGGCAGTGCCCGGAGTGGCCAGAGGAACGACGTCGCCCGCCTGCATGTTGAAGGCGCCGCACCACACGTGGCGCTCGCGTCCGTCGCCCGCTTCGATGTACACACGATGGACCTTGGCTGCGTCAGGATGACGCTCGGTGCGCACCACGCGAGCAGTGATCACTCCGGCGACAGCTGCGCCCACATGAGCGATCTCTTCGACCGCCAAACCCAGGTCGGTCATCACCGCGGCAACTTTGTCGACATCGTCGCCAACTGGCGCCAGCTCGTTGAGCCACGAGTGAACGATCTTCATCAGAACTGCTCCAGGAACCGCAGATCGTTGCTGAACATCTCGCGAACGTCACCGATCGCGTGTCGCTCCTTGGCCATGCGATCGATGCCGAAGCCGAACGCGAAGCCGCTCCACTCCTCGGGATCGAGGCCACCGGCGCGCAGCACGTTGGGGTGCACCATCCCGCAGCCACCGAGCTCCAGCCATTGGCCCGACGGTGTCTGGATGTCGAACTCTGCGGACGGTTCCGTGAACGGGAAATAGCTGGGCCGCAGGCGAGAGCCGAAGTCGGAGCCGAAGAACGCCTTCGTGAACGAGTCGATCGTGCCCGCCAGGTCGGCGAGGGTGATGCCGCGGTCGACGACAAGGCCTTCCAACTGGTGGAACACCGCCAAGTGGGTGGCGTCGGTCGTCTCGTTGCGGAACACACGACCGGGCATGATCATGTAGATCGGCGGGGGCACGGTCTGCATCACACGGATCTGCACGGGAGAGGTGTGCGTGCGCAGCACGGTGGAACCCGGCTCGCCATGCTCGACATAGAACGTGTCGTGCATGCTGCGCGCCGGGTGATCGGGCGGGAGGTTGAGGGCCTCGAAGTTGTACCAGTCGGTTTCGACATCAGGTCCCTCGGCGACCTGGAAGCCGAGCCCGATGAACACATCCTCGAGACGTTCCCATGCCTGCGTGACCACGTGGGCATGGCCGCGTCGCGGGCGGGTGAGCACCTCGGTGAGGTCGACTCGCTCTGCCGCGAGCTGCAGCAATCGCTCGGCAGCAGCGAGCTCGCGGCGCCGCCGATCGAGGCCATCTGCCACTGCGGCGGTGGCATCGTTGAGCACTTGCCCTGCGGCGCGCTTGTCGTCGACCGTGGCCAACGCGGCGAGGCCTGACTTGAACGTGGCAAAAGGGCCGCGCTTGCCCAGCAACTCGGCCTCGAGCGTCCGAACCTCATCGGCAGTAGAGGCTTGGGCGACACGTGCCAACGCGTCGTCGCCCGCCCGCTTCACTTCCTCGATCATCGAAACGTCAGCGAGTCAGCGCGCAAACCCGAGCAACGCCCGGGGGCACCGAAATCGCCGATCGACCATGGAGCCATCCTAGACATTGCTCCTCTGTCGAGCCACTTCAAATGCAACCACCGTGGCCGCCATGGCAACGTTCAGGCTCTCGGCCGGGCCGGCATGTGGGATCGTGATCCATTGATCGATCGCCGCGTCGTCGTCCAGACCGTGAGCCTCGTTTCCGACGACGACCGCACAACGACCGTGGTACACGGGATCGGTGTACAGATCGCCACGATGCGATGAGGTGCCAAGTCGACGAAAGGCCGACAACGACTCGAGAGTTGCCTCGACGACGGGGAGGCGGAAGAGCGAGCCGGCCGATGCTCTGACGACCTTCGGGTTGAACGGATCGACCGAGCCGGGAGTGAGCACGACGCCGTCGGCACCGGCCGCCTCCGCTGAACGGATGATGGTGCCTGCGTTGCCCGGATCGGCGATGCGGTCGGCCACCAACACGAAGGTGGCATCGGACGGCAAGGCGATGGACCGCATCGTGACGATCGCCAGCACGGGTTGCGGCGACTCGGTCGAAGCGACACGCGGCATGACGTTGGGCGCCAACTCCTCGACATTCACCCCGAGATCGATGCCGACGGAAGCTCCGGGAGCGACGAAGCAGGCCTCGATCGTCCATCCGGCCTCGACCGCCTGGCGCAGCAGACCGAGTCCTTCGACGATGAACACCCCTTCCTCATAACGAGAACTGCGGCGCCCCAGGAGGCGCCGCAGTCGTTGAACCC
>DATAJN010000261.1:0-18519 GCA_036262105.1 Ilumatobacteraceae bacterium | reverse complement strand
CACCTTTCTCGAGCGTCTCAAGCTTTCGAGCATCGGTCTGCTCGGCGATGGTGATACTCGCGATGCGATCGAGATCCCGATCGTCGATGCCGGTCGGCGCATCAATCCGGCAGCGCTCGACGTGCTCGCCGCGGCGAGCGGTGGGTATCCGTACGCGATCCAACTGGTCGGTTCGTACTGTTGGGACGCGGCAGGCCAGGACGCCGAGATCAGTGTTCGCCACGCGCGGATCGCCGAACGAAAGACCAACGACGATCTGCAGAACGGCGTGTTCGTGACGTCGTGGCAACGCGTTTCGCCCGCAGACCGCACCTATCTCGTGGCCGCGGCGCAAACGCGTACCGCCGACGGTGAGTCGCGTACAGCAGACATCGCCGAGCGTCTTGGCCGGGTGCCTTCGGCAACGACGGCAATGCGCGATCGGCTCATCAACCGTCACGCCGTTCTCTACTCGCCGGCTCGCGGCGTGGTGCGGTTCATGCTTCCAGGATTCGCCGACTGGTTGATTCGTCAGCCGGGTGCTCAGGTTCCCCAAAAGGCGTCGATCAGGCCAACGCTCCGGAAGTAGTCGGCCGCCGCTCGGTACGCTCGACATTCCGCCGTGAAGGAGTGCCGAATGACCATGCTGGACCTGAGCCCCGACGAGTTGCTGTCCACCACCCGCGCCGTACGCAAGCGCCTCGACTTCAGTAAACCGGTGCCCGACGACCTGGTGCGCGAATGCGTGGCGCTGGCATTGCAGGCGCCGTCGGGGGGAAACCAGATCGCCATGCGATTCGTGGTGGTACGAGATCGGGCCACGGTCGCCGCCGTCGCCGACGTGTACAAGCAGTGCTGGCAGATCTACGCGAGCTCGCCCGGTTTCGCCGGCAAGATCGAGCGCGACACGGAGGAGCTCCACGCTCAACAGCAACGGGTCGCCAGTTCGGCCACGTACCTGTCCGAGCACATGGCCGAGTGCCCGGTGCTGGTGCTCGGGTGCACCACGAGTCGCCGGCTCGAAGGTGTCGGCGCGGCCCAAGCGGCGTCGGCACTGGGCAACATCATGCCGGCGATGTGGAGCTTCATGCTCGCCGCGCGCGCTCGCGGCCTCGGTACGGCGTGGACCACCATCCATCTGACGATGGAACAAGCCGTCGCCGACATCCTCGACATCCCGTACGCCACGATGCAGCAGGCTTGCCTGACGCCGCTGGCCTTCACCAAAGGCACCGACTTCAAACCGGCAGTACGACCCGCCCCCGACACGGTGATCGACTGGCGCTGAGCTCGCGTCAGATCGCGGCCAGCTTCAACACGGCGTCGCCGAGGTGCTCGATGTCGGCGTGGTCGCAGTAGATCTGCGCCGACACGCGCAACGTCAGCTCGCCGGTCGCGGAATAGATCGGCACCTCGATACCTGCCACATCGAGATCGGCCCGCAACCGATCGGCATCGTCGGTGGTCGTGCCGAACTGTGCCGGTAGCCGCACGTTGACCATCGAACCGATCATCTCCTCCGGGGTCGCAAAGCGGGTGCCCCACTGGTCGGCCAGGTACTGCCCGGCCCACCAGGCCAACTCGTGGTTGTAGCGGTAGATCGCTGCCACTCCCTCGGCGCCACCGAACTCGTTCAGCAACTCGATGGCGTATGGCGCTGTGAGGAAGGGTGTTGGGTCTCGGGTGCCGAGCAGATCGAACTCGGCGGTGATCCCGTTGTCGAGACCCCACGAGATCACGGTCGGGTGCAAGTAGCCCTGATGTTGCTTCGCCGACCACAGCAGACCGGCACTCCGCGGGGCCCATGCCCACTTGTGCAGATTGGCGACGTACCAATCAACTCCGAGAGCGTCGATGTCGACTGGGATGTTGCCGGGGACGTGCGCTCCGTCGGCCAGCACCAACACGCCCCGCTCATGGCACAACGCGGTGATCTCCGCCAGCGGCAGCACCATCGCGGTTGCCGGTGTGAGGTGGTCGACGATGAGCAGGCGGGTCTGCTCGCCCAACCCACGCGAGATGGCCTCCACGAAGTCGCCGGGCGAGGCTCCCGGCTGTGGGAGCTCGATCGTGCGCAGCGTGCCTCCGATGGTGCGGGACACGTATCTCGCCGCGTTGGTGACACCGCCATAACCGAGGTTGGTGACAGCGATCTCGTCGCCGGCCGCGAACGGGAACGAGCGCAGCACGGCATTGGCGCCCGTGGTGATGTTGTCGACGAAGACCAAGTCGTCACCATCGACCCCGACGAACTCGGCCACTGAATGAGCAGCTACTCGCAGGCGCTGTGGAGCGATGGCAGTGCCATGGGTATCGGCAAGCTCGCGGAGCATGAATCGTGCCGGATGGCGTTCGATCTGGTCGGTGATCTCCCGTTGGCGGGCGAGCACGCGCCGCGGCGTTGCCCCGACCGTGCCATGGTTGAGATAGGTGAGATCAGGGTCGAGAAGCCACTCACTGCGCAGTGCTGGTCCGAACGTTGGCATCGCCGCACAGTATCCATGCAACCGGCGTGAGGTGCCGCCGAATATCCGGTCGCACCATCCCTGTCGCACCCCTTCACTACGGTGACGGGGGTGAGCACTCGTCGTTGGCAGGTCGAGCAGGTCTTGGCGTTGGCGCCGCGTCCTTCGTCGGTGGCCGCTGCCCAACCGTTGGCGGTTCCCGCACGGTGGGCCGGCACCGGGTGCGACTCGCGGGCGGTGTGGGGGCGCTGCGTGGGCAGCAGTGCCGAGCCGTACGAATGCGCGGTCGACCACGTCGAGGTTGCGTTCCGATGCACGTGTCCCAGTCGCGTCTTGCCGTGCAAGCACTCGTTGGCGCTCCTCTTGCTGTGGGCCGGCGGTCACGTCGCCGAAGGCGAACCGCCATCGTTCGCGGCATCGTGGATCGCGAAGCGAATGGCCACGGGCGAGGCGGCTTCGCAGAACGAGCCGGCGACTCCACCCGTCGACGCGACAGGCGAGAGCGTCAGCACCTCACCAACGGTCCCTCTTCCGCCACCCGAGCCCGGCAAGTCTCGCGACGATCGCATCGCCCGCATGGCGGCCGGGCTGGCCGAGCTCGATCGCTGGCTCGACGACCGGTTGCGCACCGGTCTCGCCGATCCGTCGCTGTCGAGTTACAAGACGTGGGACGGATTGGCGGCCCGGCTGGTCGACGCCCAGGTCGGTGGCCTCGCCAATCGGGTTCGCCGCCTGGCCGGCTTGGTGGGTGCGCATCCCGACTGGCACGCGCAGGTGCTGTCCGAGCTCGGTGTGCTGCACCTGCTGGCCACGTCGGGCCGGCACCTCGGCACATTGCCACCTGGGCTCGCCGACTCCGTCGCGACAACCATCGGTTGGCAAGTGCGTCAGACGGAAGTGCTGGCAGGCGTCCCGGAGACCGATCGCTGGGCGGTGATGGGCCGCAGCGACACCCGCGAAGACCGCATCGAGGTGCGCCGCATCTGGCTGCGCGGCACAGCAGATGGTGCCGTCGCCAAGCGGTGGGCGATGGTCCTGTCGTTCGCCGCATACCGCCAGAGCCTCGACGCCAGCTTGACCGTCGGCACGCAGGTGCATGCCGATGTGTTCCGCTACCCGGGCGCCGTGGCGTTGCGAGTGTTGATGGGTCCGCGGCACAGCGAACCACAATCGGTGGCGCCGCCCACCGGTACATCGGTTGCCGAGGCCTGCGCCGACGTCGGCCGGGCACTGGCCGCCGAGCCCTGGCTCGAGCGTTACCCGATGTGCATGGTCGCCGCGCCCACCCGAGCCAGCGGGCGCTGGTTGCTCACCGATGCGACCGGCTCGCTTCCACTCGTCGACGGCGCCACCGGCGTCGGCACCCTGCTGGCATGCAGCGCCGGCCGCCCGGTCACGGTGACCGCCGAGTGGACTGCAGCCGGTCTCGTGCCGCTCACGGTGCATCTCGCCGACCGCGCCGTCGACATCGGCCCGGTCGCCGACCCGTCGTTCGTCGGGCTCGCGTCATGACGGCGACGATCACGGATTATTGGCGGGAGATGGTCACCGTCGCCCTCCTGGGAACCGACCGGCGCGAGCCGCCCGCTCCGCCGACCGGTGCCTTGGCCGATCTTGCCGCCGACGATCCGCAGCCCACCGCGTCACAGCGCCTCTTGCAACAGGTGGCGGGCTGCACGGTCGCCCAACGTGCCGGCATGTTGCCTGGTGCGGGCGTACCCACAGTCGCACAACCTGCCGACGACCCGCGACCGATCACACCCCCGGCGGCCACAACCACCTGGCATCGCATCGTCGACGACTGGGCAGTGCTCGAAGACGAGTGGATGCTGGCTGTGATCCACAGCGGTCGACGGCTGGCTCCCGAGCTCGTCGTACCAGTGCTGGCCCGCTACCGCACCGACGCCACGCGCCACGCCCGCGCCCTCGTCGCTGCGGGTACGTTGGGGCAGTGGTTGATCGAGTGGTCGCCGCGGCTGGCCTGCACGTCGAAGCGACCCGTGGTGATGGAGGCGATCGGCGAGCTACCGGAGCTCGCCATCGTGCCCGACCTGCAACCCGTGCTGTGGGCGTCGCCCAGGCAGGCGGCGCATAGCATCGCCGGCGGTCTGTCGTCGGGCGTGTTCGGTGTGAGCCACCGGGCCGTCCTCATCAACCTCGTGGCCCGCATCCAGCCCGCATCATTGCCGGCTCTCGCCGAGGCGATCGGCCACATCGACCCGTCGCAACCGACCATCGGCCTGGCGTTCGCACTGGCCGACCTCGCCCGACTCCGCCAGCAGATGCTCACCGAACTGGAGCCAGCATGAGTTCTTACCCACCGTTCACCACCGGGTCGGTCCTGCGGCCGCACGCGGAGCAAGAGTTCGCCCACGAGTTGGCTGCGCTGGCCGAAGCCGACGACCGCGAGCGACCTCCCCACTGGCGGCTCTCGCCGTGGGCGGTGGTCACCTACCTTCTCGGCGGCACCTTGCCCGACGGGTCGACCATCAGCCCGAAGTACGTCGGCCAGCGGAGGTTGATCGAGATCGCCGTTGCCACGCTGGCCACCGACCGGGCGCTGCTGCTGCTCGGCGTGCCCGGAACCGCGAAGACGTGGGTCAGCGAGCACCTCGCTGCAGCAATCAGCGGTGACTCCACGTTGCTGGTGCAGGGCACCGCCGGAACGGCGGAAGAGAGCCTGCGCTACGGCTGGAACTACGCCCGTCTGCTGGCCGACGGCCCCAGTGAGGCAGCGCTGGTGCCCAGTCCGGTGTACCGGGCCATGCGCTCCGGTTCGATCGTGCGCGTCGAAGAGCTCACCCGAATGCCCAGCGATGTGCAAGACGCGTTGGTCACCGTGCTCAGCGAGAAGACCTTGCCCGTGCCAGAGCTGGCAAGCGAAGTGCAGGCCGTACCGGGTTTCAACCTCATCGCCACTGCCAACGATCGCGACCGCGGCATCAACGATCTCTCGGCCGCGCTGCGGCGGCGGTTCAACACGGTCGTGCTTCCTCTGCCCGCTGATGCCGATGAAGAGGTTGCCATCGTGCAGCGCCGCGTGGCCGAGATGGGGGTTGCGTTGCGCCTGCCGAAGGTGCCTGCCGCTGATGAGGAGATTCGCCGCGTGGTCACCGTGTTTCGAGAGCTTCGTAGCGGAGGAACCGAAGACGGGCGGGTCAGCTTGAAGGTGCCCAGCGGATCGTTGTCGACGGCTGAGGCCATATCGGTCGTCACCAACGGGTTGGCGCTTGCTGCTCACTTCGGCAACGGCCAGTTGAATGCCGCCGATGTTGCCGCGGGCATTGTCGGTGCCGTGGTCAAAGATCCCGTCCACGACACCGTCGCCTGGCGGGAGTACCTCGAAGCCGTCGTACGCGACAGGGCCGGCTGGGTCGACTTCTACGAAGCGTGCCGCGAGCTGTAGGCAACGTTGCGCCCCGCCGTCAAGCTCCTCGGGATCCGCCATCATGGACCCGGTTCTGCACGATCGGTCATACGCGCCCTCGACGCGCTTGCGCCCACGGCCGTGCTGGTCGAGCTGCCTGCCGACTGTGAACCGGCCCTTGCATGGGTCGGCCACGAGCACCTCGTCCCCCCGGTTGCACTGCTGGGGTACGTCGTCGATCATCCCCAGCGAGCCGCGTTCCTGCCCTTCGCCGAGTTCAGCCCCGAGTGGCAGGCGTTCGTCTGGGCACGTCATCACGACGTGGTGCTCCGAGCGATCGACCTCCCCTTGTGCCAGTCACTGGCCGCATATGGTGACGACGATGGCGAGCTGATGCTGGGCGACTCACAGCTCGCGCAGACGATGGGCGACCCGTTGGCGGCGTTGGCCGCCGCCGCCGGCGATCCGGATCCGGAACGCTGGTGGGACGACGTGATCGAGCATCGCGGCGATGGTGCGCCGGCGTTCGACGAGGTGGCTTCGGCAATGACCGCTGTTCGTGGCGACCGCGATGTCACCACGTTGGGCGAGGCCCAGCGCGAGGCGCACATGCGCCAAGCGCTGCGGCGAGCGATCGCGGAAGGGCACGAACGGATCGCTGTGGTGTGCGGTGCGTGGCACGTTCCGGCACTGGCCGAACCGCTGCCAACAGCTACGGCCGATGCCCACACGTTGCGCGGGCTGACCAAGGTGAAGGTCGGCTTGAGCTGGGTTCCGTGGACTCATCGCCGCCTTGCTTCGGCCAGTGGGTACGAGGCGGGTGTGCGCAGCCCTGGTTGGTACGCGCACGTGTTCAACCACCCCGGCGAGGCTGGTGTCGGTCGCTGGTTCGTCGGCGCAGCACGACTGCTTCGCGATCGTGGCATGTCGGCATCCCCCGACGATCTGATCGCCGCGACGCGTGCCGCCACTGCCCTCGCGTCACTTCGCAACAGGCCGCGCCCAGGTCTCGCCGAGGTGCTCGATGCGGCCGAAACGGTGATGGCGGGCGCCAGTGGCATCAGTTTGATCCATCGCGAGTTGATCGTTGGTGACGCCATCGGTGAGGTGCCCGACGAAGCACCGCAGGTGCCGTTGGCCCGCGACCTGGCCGCACAGCAACGCCGGGTGCGGTTGAAACCAGAACCCGCTGCACGCACCATCGAGCTCGACGTGCGAGCACCCAATGCCCGAGCCCGTTCGATACTTCTGCACCGCTTGCGGGCCGTCGGTGTGCCGTGGGGATCGGTGGAAGAGGGTCGGGGCAGCACCGGTACGTTCCGCGAAACCTGGCGTTTGCTCTGGGAGCCAGAGCTCACCATCCGTATCATCGAGCAAGCCGCACACGGCACCACCGTGCAAGCCGCGGCCACCGACTGCTTGCTGGAGCGTGCCGCGTCGGTGGAGGTGCTCGCCGACCTGGTCGCCGTGCTCGACTTGGCCCTGCTCGCCGACCTACCCGAGGTCGTGCGGCCGGTGGTCGCCCGCGTGGAAGCCCAAGCGGCCCACGATCCCGACGTGGTACGTGTGATCGACACACTTGGGCCGCTCGCCCGTGCACTCCGCTACGGCGACGTGCGCGGCACCGACGCGACTGCGTTACGGGCCGTGTTCGACGGGCTCGTTGTGCGCGTGCTGGCCGGAGTCGTCATGGCTTGCCGCTCGCTCGACGATGCTGCTGCGGCGGCGATGGTCGAGCGGCTTGCCGGTGTGCAGGCCGCACTCGCTCTGGTCGATCACCCAGGCCGTCGGGGCGAGTGGCCGGCGGTGCTCACGGTCGTGGCCGAGCGCGGCGACGTACACGGGTTGGTGCAAGGTCGCGCCACTCGATTGCTGCACGACGGTGGCATGTGGAACCGTGCCCTCGTCGGGGCGCGCCTCTCGCGTGCTCTCTCGGTAGGCACGGCGCCCGCCGCCGGCGCAGCATTCGTCGAGGGCTTCCTCGCCGGCAGCGGCACCGTGCTCGTGCACGACGCCGAACTCCTCGACGTGATCGATGGCTGGGTGTCGTCGCTCGCCCCAGACGCGTTCGTTCTCACTGCGCCGTTGTTGCGGCGCACGTTCGGTGCGTTCGAGCCCGGTGAGCGCCGCCAACTCGGGTTGTTGATCGCCCATCAGGCTGCGCCGGTCTGGTCGGGGTTCGGCACCGACGTCGATGGCGAGCGCGCTGCTGCAGCGCTGGCCACCGTTCGCCTGCTGCTCGGAGTGCCGGTGGGGGCGCCGCAGTGAGCGACATCTCCGAGCTTCCCGCACCTGCGCGGGTCAGCGATCCTGAGCGGATGCGTCGCTGGCGGATGGTTCTCGGCGGTGCCGAAACGAACGACGCCGACGACAACAGTGCCGGGCGGGGCGCGACGGGTGTGCAACTCGACGGCAGTGATGCGCGCATCGACGCCGCTCTCGCCGCGGTCTACGACACCACGTCCGGTCGTCGCGGCGGCAGTGGCCGCGGTGGCGGCCTCGGGTCCTCGGCGCCCTCCGTTGCGCGCTGGCTTGGCGACATTCGTCGTTACTTCCCCACATCGGTGGTACAGGTGTTGCAGCGCGATGCAATCGATCGGCTGAACCTGCGCCAACTGCTGCTCGAGCCCGAGATGCTCCGCGCCGTCGAGCCAGACCTGCACCTCGTCACGCTGCTGGTCGAACTCAACAAGCTGCTCCCCGACACGACGCGGATCACCGCCCGCCAGGTTGTCGCCCAGGTCGTCGCCCAGATCGAACAGCGGCTCGCCTCGCGCACGAAGCAGGCGGTGCACGGTGCCCTCGCCCGCAGCCAACGCACGCGCCGCCCCCGCCTCGGCGACATCGACTGGGCCCGCACCATCCATGCCAACCTGCGCCACTACCTTCCCGCGCAGCGCACCGTCGTTCCCGAGCGGCTGATCGGCTACGGCCGTCGCCAACGCAGCCTGTCGCGCGACGTGATCGTGGCCATCGACCAGTCCGGCAGCATGGCCGACAGCGTCGTCTACGCCGCGGTGTTCGGTGCGGTGCTGGCGTCACTGCCCGCGCTGCGCACGAGCGTGGTCGCATTCGATTCAGCCGTCGCCGACCTCACGCCCTTGCTCCACGACCCGGTCGATGTCCTGTTCGGCGTGCAGTTGGGTGGCGGCACCGACATTGCTCAAGCGATGGGGTACTGCCAACAGTTGGTGACGCGTCCCGCCGACACTGTGCTGGTGCTGGTCAGCGATCTGTACGAGGGCGGCAATGCCGGTCTGCTGCATCAGCGCGTCGCGGCACTGTGTCAGGCGGGGGTCAGCGTGCTGGTGCTGCTGGCGCTCAGCGACGAGGGCGCCCCAGCCTACGACCATGCGCAGGCCGCGGCACTCGCCGAACTCGGCGTGCCGTCGTTGGCGTGCACACCCGAGGCCTTCCCTGAATTGTTGGCCGCCGTGCTCGAGCGCCGCGACGTGGGTCGCTGGGCCAACGAACATGGCCTGCACACCGCAGTACCTGCAGCGGGCGGCCGATGATTCATCCGTGACGCCACCGAAGCAGAGCGACACGCGTTGAGTCACGCCTGCTGCGTGCCCACCTTCAGATCACGGAACGGTGACTTCGAGTCGATGCCCGGCTCCTTCGGCAACCCGAGCACGCGCTCGCCCACGATGTTGCGCATCACCTCGTCGCTGCCGCCGGCGATCCTGCCGCCGGGCGTGCCGAGAACGAGCATCGCCCAGGCATAGGTACCCCACTCGCCCGTGTCGGCGACCAACTTCGGGCCGAGCACCAGCGACACGAAGTCGCCGAGACGGCGCATGTTCAGAGTTCCAGCCAACTTGGCGATGCTCATCTCCGGTCCGGGCAACTGGCCGGCCTTGAGCTTGTCCATCGCCCGCTGGTTGTTGTAACTCGACACGCGGGCGTTGATCACGAGATCGGCGAGCCGATCACGAACGATGGGGTCGTCGCCCAGTCCGAGGTGTCGCACCATCTCGATCACCCGTGCGTACAGGTTGATGCCGCCGCCACCCCCACCGCCGGCGCCGATGGCCGCTCGCTCGTTCATCAACGTCGTCAGGGCTACGGCCCAGCCGTTGTTGACGTCACCGAGGCGATCATGGTCGGGCACGCGCACATCGTTGAAGAAGACTTCGTTGAAGCTCGCGCCACCGGTCATCTGTCGAAGCGGTCGCACCTCGACTCCGGGCGCCTTCATGTTGACGACGAAGCCGGTGAGGCCCTTGTGCTTGGGGAGATCCGGATCGGTGCGAGCGATGATCTCGCCGATGTCGCTGTAGTGCGCACCGGTCGTCCACACCTTCTGACCGGAGATCACCCACTCCTCGCCGTCACGCACGGCTCTGGTCTGCAGGCTGGCGAGGTCGCTGCCGGCACCCGGCTCGCTGAACAACTGGCAGGCGACCAGATCGGCGCGGTACATCTCCCGGAGGTACGCCTGTCTGGCCGTCTCGCTGCCGTGGGCCAGGATCGTCGGCGCCACCATTCCCAACCCGATGGTGAATGCCGCCTGATTGGGAACTTGGTACTTCGCCTCCAGTGCATTCCACGCCTTCTCGTAGGCGCCGGGGAGACCGCGGCCGCCGTACGGGACGGGGCCGGTGATCCATCCGAACCCTTCATCGAACTTCTTGCCTCGCCACTCGCAGGCGCGGTGCAGATCGTTGCGTTCGTCGGTGCGGTTGCGTTCTTCGAACATCGCCACCTTGTCGGAGCCTTCTCCCCAGACGAACCTTCTCTCGGTTTCCTTCTTGGCAACGTTGGCGTCGAGGAAGTGGCGGGCCTGTTGCTCGAACGTCTCGAGCGAGATCTCCGACATGTCCGAACGGTAATTGTGGCGCTCGGCAAGTGACGAGGCCGACTGGCCGACTTCGCCCGTGGCAAAGTATGCAGATGGATCTCAACGCCTACCTGGCAGTGCTGGCCGCAGAGGCCACGGTGCTGGCATCCGCCGCCGAAGAGGCGGGACTCGGCGCCGACGTGGCCACCTGCCCGGGCTGGACCGTCACCGACCTCGTCCTGCACCTCGGCGAAGTTCATCGGTGGGCCACTGCCGTCGTCGCCAGCGAGGCCACGAAGCTCAGCAACGTGCCTCCCGATTTCCTCGGCCCGCTTCCGGCCGCTGCGGACTCGATCAAGTGGTTCCGCAACGGCGCCACCAGTCTCTGCGAAACCTTGGCCGCCGCCGACCCATCGGTCGCCTACCCCGCCTTCCTGAACGACCCGATCACGCCGCCGTTGCTGTTCTGGGCCCGTCGCCAGACCCTGGAAACGAGCATGCACCGCGTCGATGCCGAGTCGGCCACGGGTCGCTGCACTGGCTTTGCCCCTGATGTCGCCATCGACGGCATCGACGAGTTCCTCACCGGGTTCCTACCCCGGTCGCGTACGAAGCTGCACGCCGACAGCCCGCGTACACTGCAGGTTGCGCCCGATCACAGCGATCGACGGTGGATCGTGACGACCAGCGACGAGCTACCAATCACGGAACGCGTCGAACCGGGCGCCGACGTGGCCGCCGAGTGCACGATCAGCGGGTCGGCCAGCGACATTTACCTCGCGTTGTGGAATCGGGCCTCGCTCGACGCAGTGTCCGTCATCGGCGATCACACCGTGATCGACATGCTGCGCGACAACGTCCGCATCCGCTGGGGTTGAGTCCCGCCGCCGAATGTGTGCGAGGTCTGCATCGAAAGGTGAGCGTAGGGCGGCACGGCCACTATGGTCGTAACCCATGGGACAACAGGTCGCCGTCGTCGAGAAGCCCAGCCCGCGCCCTGGTCTGCTGCGGTTGGAAACCAATCGCAGCCTCACCGGCATGGGGCACGAGCGATTCGCCTCGATGAGCGACGCGGTTGGTCCACGTCCGGCTGCCGCTCTCGCTCGACAACTGCTGTCGACCGGCAAGGTCGATTCGGTGCACATCTACGGCAACATCGTCTCTGTCGACATCGCCAAGGGGTTCACCGGCGACGGGTTGGCCGACGTGGTGCGCAACATGTACCAGTACTGGAAGCCGGGCATGGAGATGCCCACGTTCGATGCACCGGCCGAGGAAGCGGTGCCTGCTGCTGCAGCGACCGACGGTGGCAGCGGCGAAGTCGTGTCGGCATACACCCAACTCGTGCCGCAGTCGTTGCGCGACAGAAGCGCGGCGGCGCTGGCCAAGTCGCAGAGCGCTCACTGATCACGATTCAAGACCCAACACGGGCCTACCGATACAAGAGTGTGAAGACCCGGGAACCCTCAGCTCGTCGCGTCACGGTGTTCCTGGCCATCGCCCTCGTCGGCGCCTCCCTCTACTTCACCGTCATCCACGGCACTGCTGGGCAGGTGTACTGGGACATCTCCGTGGGCGCCATGCTGGCCTGCGGCTTCGTCGTGGCCTCGCGCCGCGAGCGACACCGCTCGGCGTGGCTGATGGTGCTGGTTGGTCAGGCATGCTTCCTGATCGGCGATGTGTGCTTCATGTTGGTCGAGAACGTGTTCCACAGCGACGCCTCTCCGAACGTCGGTGACATCTTCTACGTCGCCGGTTACCCCTTCATTGCTGTCGGTCTCGTCACGCTGTTGCGTTCGCGCGGCGGCGCCCGCGACGTCGGCAGCGTGATCGACGGCTTCATCGTCGCCACGAGCGCCGGCGTGCTGCTCTGGGTCTTCTTCGTCGCGCCCACCGCTTTCGATCAGAGCCTGCCCGTGTTCGAGCGCCTCATCAGCGTCGCCTACCCGGCGGGAGATCTGTTGCTGATCGCGATCGTTGCCCAACTGGCCGTGCGACAGGTTCGCCGGCAGGCACCGTATTGGATCGTCGCCGCCGGCCTGATGGCCTTGCTCGTCGCCGACCTCGGCTATCTGTACCAATCGCTCTACGGCTCGTACTCGGAGCGCGACCCTGTCGACTTCGGCTGGTGGATCAGCTACGCCCTCATCGTCGCCGTGCTGTTGCACCCCCGTGTCGGTGAGATCGCCGCGGCTCCGCTGAAGGCGAAGCCCCGCCTGTCGCCGCGCCGCATCGTGATGCTGTCGCTGGTGACCGTGGCCGCGCCGTTGACGATTGCCGCTCGCTCCGCTGCCGGAGCAACCCTGGAACTGCCCGCCCTGCTCGGCGGAACCGTCGTCCTGTTCGGCCTCGTCGTGCTGCGCCTCGTCGTGATGGCGAGAGAGTTGGAGAGCAGCCGTGGCCAGTTGCTGCACGAGGCCACCCACGATGCGTTGACCGGGCTGGCCAACCGCACGCTGTTCGACGAGCAGGTCGAGCGAACACTGGTAAGCGGTGTGCCGGTGGCGGTGTTGTGCCTCGACCTCGACGACTTCAAGTTGGTCAACGACAGCCTCGGCCATCCGGCCGGCGATGCAGTGCTGCAGGTGATCGGCCAGCGCCTGCTGGGTTTGCTGCGCCCCGGCGACGCCGTGGCCCGTCTCGGCGGCGACGAGTTCGTCATGCTGGTCAGCGGTTTCGACCCGTCGGCGGGAAGCGCTGCTGCGCAGCGAGCACTCTCCTCGATCCGTCAGCCGATCGGGCTCCCCGGCGGCCAAACGGTTCATACGAACGTGTCCGTCGGCATCGCCCACAGCAGCAACGAGAGCTCCGTCGAGGCCCTGTTGCGCGACGCCGACATCGCCATGTACCTGGCCAAGCGATCCGGCAAGGGCCATCACGAGGTGTTCCAACCGGGCATGCGCCAAGACGTTATGGATCGCCTGGAACTGCGCGCGGAACTGGGTGATGCCCTGGCCCGTCACGAGTTCGTGCTGCACTATCAACCGATCGTCGAGGTGACGTCAGGCCGGCCGGTCGGTGTCGAGGCGTTGCTGCGCTGGGAACATCCCCGTCGTGGCAGGGTCGAGCCGATGCAGTTCATCCCGCTGGCCGAAGAGACCGAGTTGATCATTCCGATCGGTCGTTGGGTGCTGAAGGAGGCGTGCCGCCGCGCGGTAGAGCTCGACCCCCGGCCGGGCGGATTGGAGATTGCCGTCAACGTGTCGGCAGTGCAGTTGCGCGATGGCGGCCTTGTCGACGACGTGCTCCATGCACTCAACAGCAGCGGCCTCGATCCGTCGCGACTGATCCTGGAGCTGACCGAGTCAGCGGTGGTCAGCGACATCGATGCGGCGGCGGTCACGCTGTGCGAGTTGCGTACTCATGGTGTGCGTATAGCTCTCGACGACTTCGGTGCCGGGTACGCGTCGCTGCGACATCTGCGGGCGTTCCCCGTCGACATCGTCAAGCTCGATCGCAGCTTCGTCGTGAGCAGTCTGGAAAATGATTCGACGGTGCTCAGCGGCTTGATCAGCATGGCTTCCAGCCTCGGGATGGAAACGGTGGGCGAGGGCATCGAGGAGCCTGGTCAACTCGACGTGTTGCGCTCGCTGAACTGCCGGTACGCCCAGGGATTCCTGATCGCCAGGCCGATGCCCTCGGATCGTCTCGCCGACGTCTACGCCATCGGTGATGCAACTGATGAAGATGGGTTTGAAGAACGAACACCTGTTCGATACACTGAAGAAGGTGTTGTCACTCGCTGAACGCTTCCCTGCGCTGACAGCCGTTGCGGCCAGTGAGCGCACGTTGCCGGTGCACGAGTCGCTCGTCGAGTTGCTGCCGTCCCTGCAGCGTGGTTCCACCGTGGCCTGCAACGGTCGGGCAGGGGTGTCGCTGGCCATGGCACTGGCTACAGCTCCATCGCGTGAAGGGGCATGGGTCGGTGTGGCCGGCCTTCCCGAGTTCGGCATCCGTGCGGCCGTCGACATGGGGATGGCGTTGGAGCGGTTGGTGATGGTCGCTGGCGATCCGATGTGGGTCGACGTGCTGGCGGCGATGATCGACGGGTTCGATGTCATCCTGGTCGGCCAGCGAGTCGGCCGTCTCAGTGCGGGTGCGGTTCGTCGGTTGCAGGCCCGGGTGCAGTCGCGAGGTGTCGTGCTGCTCACGGTTGGCATGCCGTCGTTGGGCGCCGATCTCCAAGTGACTGCCGACGGCGACCATTGGGTCGGCCTCGGCGACGGTTATGGCGTGGCAACTGGGCGGCGCGTAACACTCGAGCTTGCAGGCAGGCGCATGCCCCGTTCCCGGCGAGCGTCGGTGTGGCTGCCCGATGCCTTCGGACACATCACGCCTGCTCAGGAGCACTCAATACTGGGTCGAACGGAACTTCGACATCAGGTGCTCGCCGGCAGTGACCGGTGCGTAGCGGGGCGATTCGCCGTCGGCGAGACAACTCGGGATGCACTCGATCAAGGCGTCCCAATTGGTGTTGTGGAAGAAGGCGATCGACTGCCGGCGTGATCTTGCTGCGACATCGATCGGCGGCGTCACCACACGATGCAGCGTCGAGTGCCAGCGGTCGTTGGTCCAACGGGCCATCGCGTCACCGAGGTTGATGATGAACGAACCCGGCACCAGCGGCACCACAGTCCAACGATCCTCGACCAGCACTTCCAACCCCCCAGGAGAATCGTCGGCGTGCAGAACGGTCACTGTGCCGTAGTCGGTGTGGGCACCGGCGCGGAGTTGACCAGGCCGTGGTGCTTCGGTCAGCGCCGGGTAGTTGAGCACGCGCAGCGCGCTGGTGTGGCGATCGATCCGTGAGTCGAAGAAGTTGCCCGGCAACTGCAAGGCGTCGGCGAACAAGGTCATCAAGCGAGCGACGAAACCGGCCATCGTCACGTAGTACGCCTCCATCGCCGGCTGGAACTCGGAACACGCCGGAGGCCACGGTGTCGGCTGGTAGACGAACGCCTCGGCGGGGTCGCCCGATCCGTGATCCGGCAGGGTGATCGGGCCCATCGAGAAGGTCTCTTTGAGATCGGGTGGGGTGTCGGCGCCCAACGACGCCGCCAACCGCTCGCCTTGCACTGGCGCATAGCCGTAGGGGTAACCGGCGTAGGGCATCGCCACCGCCATCTTGTCGGCCGCGGCGAGATCGAAGAACTTCGTCGCGACCGTCCATGCCGTGTCGATCACCGTCTGGTCGACGCCGTGGTTGGTGACCACCAAGAAGCCAGTGTGCTCGCATGCCCGGGCGATCAGCATCGTCGCCTGCGGATCGTCGAGATCGATCACCGGAATGGTGAGATGGCTGTGAGTCGTCACTGTTCCAGCATGACAGTTGGCGCAGTTCCCGAAAGCGGTCTGGGGTTGACAGCATCCGAATCGCCGACCCATCATGCACTAGGGGGCCTGAACTGAGGGAGGAACGATGAGTTCTTCACGTCGTCTGTCGATGGTTGCTTCGGCGGCCCTGATCGTGCTCAGCCTTCCGGTGATCTCGGCCACGCCGCACGTGGCATCCGCTGCTGTGGCTCCGGCGGCCGACGGGCCCGGCGCACTGTCGCACTTCGATCTTGCCCGCAAGGACTGCCTGGGCACCTCGCGGACGACGACGTCCAAGGTCTGGTACACGGTGGCCGGTGGCGCGTTGAGCGACGTGTACTACCCGACGATCGACAACACCAACGTGGAGACCTTGCAGTACATCGTCACCGATGGCTCGACCTTCACCGACCTGCAAACACGCGACATGGTGTCGACCGCGACTTCGCTCGACGACAGCGGGATGGTCTGCCGGGTCACCAGCAAGGCCGTCAGTGGCAAGTACCAGATCGTCACCGACTACATCACCGACCCCGATCGCAACACGTTGTTGATGAAGACACGTTTCGTCCCCGCGAAGCACACCGACTTGAAGCTCTACGTTCGGTTCGACCCGACGGTCAACGGCAACGGTGGGGGTGGCGCCGGTAACGGTGGCGCCGACTCGGCCGTCACCGACACGTCCACGGGTCATCCGATCCCGGTTGCTTTCGATACCAACACAGTGACGAACGCGGCGAATCGTGACTACGCGCAGCCCGTGTTCGCCGCTCTCGATGCCCCCTTCGCCTCCGTGACGAACGGGTTCGCCGGGCAGCCCAGCGATGGGTTCGTGCAACTCGACACCGGTCGCAAGCTCACCACGGTGAACGACGCGGCCGACACCGGCAACGTCGTTCAGGTCGCTGAGGTGAAGCAACGCCACGACGGGCGCGCGTTCACGATGGCGCTCGGCTTCGGCGCCACTCAGACGGCGGCGGTACAAACCGCAGAAGCGTCGTTGAGCAAGGATTTCGACCGGATCCAGGGTCGTTACGAAGACGGCTGGCATCGATACGACAACAAGCTCAATCCACCTCCTTCGAAGCTGCCCGGGCTGAGCAAGTCGCGCATCCGCCAACTCGGCGACGCCTACTACCTGAGCATCAACGTGGTGAAGGCCGCCGAGGACAAGACGTTCCCCGGCGCCATCGTGGCGGGCCTGTCGTCGCCATGGGGTCAGGCTGTGTCGGCCGGCGACCCGAACAACACCTACTTCGGTTCGTATCGCGAGGTGTTCGCGCGGGATCTGTACGAGGCCTGGACGGGGCTCATGGCCGCGGGTGACCGGGCCACGGCGCGCGACGCGACGCTGTTCCTGTTCCAGCACCAGCAACAAGCCGATGGCTCCATGCCACGCAACTCACTGGTCAATGGCAAGACCGCTCCCGACTCGTTCGGCACCCAACTCGATGAGGCCGCCTACCCGATCCTGATGGCCGATCAACTCGGCCTCACCGACGCGACCCTGTACGAACAGCACATCAAGCCGGCGGCCAACTTCGTGGTCGCCCGCGGCCCGTCCTTCGGTGCCGAGCGTTGGGAGGAGCAGTCGGGTTTCTCGCCGTCGACCATCTCCGCGGAGATCGCCGGCCTGCTTGCCGGCGCGCACATCGCCGACATCAACGGCGACGCTGCGTCGGCTCGGTTGTGGCGTGCGGTCGCCGACGACTTCCAGCGGTCGATCAAGACCTGGACAGTCACCACCAACGGATCGAAGTCGACGGATCCGTACTTCATCCGCCTGTCGAAAGCGGGTGATCCGAATGCCGCCGTCAGCTACAACGTCGGTAACGGCGGCCCGACGCTCGACCAGCGCGATGTGATCGACGCCGGGTTCCTCGAACTGACCCGCCTCGGCATCTTGCCTGCCGATGACGCCGACATCGCCAACTCGCTCGGCGTTGTCGACGCGACGCTCAAGGGCGATACGTCGAGCGGGCCGGGCTGGCATCGCTACAACGGTGATGGCTACGGCGACAACGGCACCACCGGCAGCCCGTGGGCGCCGAGCGGCAAGGGCACAGGTCACCTGTGGCCAGCACTCACCGCCGAACGCAGCGAGCAGTCGCTGCAGACCGGCGACAGAGTCGGCGCCGCGCAACTGCTCGACGCGATGGCGCAGTTCTCCTCGGGAGTCGGGCTGATCGCCGAACAGAACTGGGAGCAGCCCGATCTCGCCGCATCCCCATACGGAACCGATCCGACGACTGCGTCAATCGGATTCGTCAACGGCAAGCCGGCCGGGTCGGCGTCGCCGCTGGTGTGGTCGGCCGGGTCGTTCGTGCGGCTCGCCGCCGATCTGCGTGCGCATCGACTGGTCGATCAACCGGCCAACACCGTTCGTCGGTATATCAATCACACGCAAGGTCAGACCACGCTCACTGTGACGAGTCCGGTCGACAACACCGCCGTCGCCGGATCGCCGTTGACGGTCAGCGGAACCACCGCTGCCGGCAATCAGGTCGACATCCTCGTGACCAACACCGACGCCAACATGGCGGCAACGTCCGCGTCGACGGTTGCCGCCGCCGACGGCTCGTTCTCCGTCGATGTGCCGATCACCGGGGGAG